>CANRKS010000001.1 GCA_947631285.1 uncultured Bacilli bacterium
GATAAAAATTAACAAAAAAACAAGTATTTATGCTACTTGAATTAATATTTTCTCATTTCAACTGTCAAACTCGGGGGAAAACATAAATTAGCTATGGAATATAAATGTGAGTTTTCAAAATCAATTATTATATCAATTAGTTTTTTTACTCTTTTCTCTTTTGTAATATTAATAAAAAATTGGATTGATTTAAAAAAAAGAGAAAAAACTTATAAAAATTAAATTTTATTGACACGAAAATTACAGCTTTATAAGTAAGTATTAAAAAATCTTAAATATTAATTGATATTTTAAAAATTATTAGTTATAATAATTATATATAATAAGGAGGAGATAAGTTTGAAAGAAGCGACTGGTGAATTAAATATGACTGTTGTTACAGTTGTTGCAATTGCAGCAATTCTAGCATTTTTTTATCTTATAATTTGGCCAACAATTAGAACTAGTTTAAGTTTAACTACTGCATGTAGTAGTGCCGGCAATTCGACAATGACTTTTAAAGACGATAATAATAAAGATTCAATAATATGTGCTAATGGTACCTGTACTGATCAAGAAACTCAAACTTCTAAAGTTTGTCAAGAAGAAAACAAAAATGGTTAGATCATGAAAGAGTCAACAGGTAGTTTAAATTCGACTGTAGTAATTCTTTTGGCTGTTGGGGTTCTAATAGCCTTTTTTTACTATACAGTTTGGCCATTAGTAAGAACTAATTTTGAGCAAAATTCTCAATGTAGTAAGGCTATTTGCGATGAATGTCCAGCTGATTCTAATGGCCAAAAAAATTGCGATTTTGTAACATGTTATCCTAAAGGTAAAGAACATACTGAAGAAAATGCTTTACAATGTGTTTGGAAGGGTTAAGGAAGTGAAATAGTGCGAGAAGCAGTTGGAGGAATTCCGATATTTCAAATTGTTGTGGTTTTTATTTTGCTCTTCACTGGAATCATGTGTTTAACTATTAATAGATCAAAAGCATATGGGGTAAAGGATGAAATAATTACTATAATAGAAACAGAAGGAATGAGTTCTGCTTCTTTTGAGTTAGATCAAAATGTTAATACTTTAATCGCAGAACAATTAAAAAACGTGGGATATAGAATTACCGGTAAGTGTCCTGATGGATATACTGGATATAACCGAGATGGTGTAGAGCAAAATAGAGGGGATTCGGCTTATTGTATTAGATACAACCGAGTTGAACATGTTTTTTATGAAGATGCTCAAAATAAGTGTAGTAATTCAAAATGTACACCGACGGAAGATGATTTTCCAGCAATGGCATATTATGATGTAGTTTTATTTTATCAACTTGATATTCCCCTTATTAAAGATTTATTTAATTTTAAGGTGACTGGTTCAACCCGAGTATTATTTAAGTAGGTGAGCTATGAGAGAAGCGATTGGAACAGAAACAATTTTTAAAGCTGTGTTAGTATTTACTTTAATTTTTGCAGCTTTTGTAGCGGTAGCCATTACCTATAATAAAGCTTATAAAATGAAAAATGAAACGATGTTTATTTTAGAAAAGTATGAAGGTATTAATGATAATTCATTAAGAATTATTAATAATTATTTAAGAAATAATGGTTATAAAACAAAAGGTATATGTGATGCTGGCGATTATGGTATAAATAGTTTAGAAGAAACTTCTTATGTAACTGCAAGTGGTAGTGATTCTTTTTATTACTGTTTGAAGCCTAATGAAAAATCAGGAAAGACGTTTATAACTATTAAAGTGTTTTTCCGATTTAGCCTACCTTTCTTTGGTGACCTATTTACTTTTAAAGTAACGGGTGAAACTAAAGGTATTAGAAATTTTTAGTATAGGGGTGAATAAAAAATGAATGTAATTATATCTAATAAATATCAAACTCTTCTGGGAACACTTAATATTGACGTTATTAAGTCTATAAATGGAGAATTTACGATTCCTGATTTAGTTAATCAATTTACTAATTTCTTCTATAACAAAATGATTATTGATGTAACGGCGATTAAAAATTATCAAAATGTTAATGTAATGCGGGAATTATCAATGAATTTTGCAATGGATAAAGTTATTCTTTTATTAGATGACTCACCAGTAGTTAATTCAGGAAATTATTTATCACAATTGGTTTCTTTTGGCATATATAATTTTACGCGTAGTATAGATGCTATTCCTTTTTTAATCGAAAATCCTAATTCTTATAAAGATGTAGCGGGATATCAAAACATTAATAATACCCCGGCAAGTGGTGGTATGCAAATGGCCAAGAGAAAAGAAGATGAAGGAAGAATTGAACAACGGATAATTGGTTTTAAAAATGTTACTGAGCACGCTGGTGCGACTACTTTAATATATATGTTAAAAAAACATTTAGAAGCAGCTTATAAAGTTAAAGCTATTGAAATTAATAGTAATGATTTTGAATATTTTAATGATAAAAGTTTAGAAAGTGCTGATTTTATGAATGTAACATATAAAATTGCCAATTATAGTGATGCTGAAGTTGTATTAGTGGATCTTAATGATGGGCCTGATAACATTTGCACAGAAGTTATTTACTTAATTGAACCAGGAATTATTAAACTTAATAAATTAATTAGAAATGACAGAAAAGTTTTTGAAAAACTTCGCAATAAAAAGATAGTATTAAACAAAAGTGTCTTAAATAATAAAGACGTATCTGATTTTGAGTATGAAAGTGGAAGTAAAGTTTATTTTAACATCCCTTGTTTAGATGAAAAACTAAGTAATAATAAAAAAATTAACGAATTTTTAATTGCTTTAGGCTTTTCCAGATTAAATTTAGAAAATGATAAAATGTGATAAATTATAGTAAAAAAACGGGGATTTTCTTGACATATATTTCTAAATTAGATAAAATTTAGATAAGTGAAAGAGGAAAGAAGGTAAAAAATATGTTATTAGCCGATTTTTGTTCAGAAACCGCAGGCATTTGGGCTGTGCTTGGCTATGTTGTTTTAGTTATTAAAATTGTAATTCCTTTAATGTTAATTATTATGGGAATGATTGATTTAGGAAAGGCTGTTATTTCAAGTGATGAAAAAGCAATTAATAAAGCAGTTAGTACTTTAATTAAAAGATTTATTGCTGCCGTAATTGTCTTCTTTATCCCAACAATTGTTAGTGCTCTATTTAGTGTTGTTACAAGCATTAATATGAATCAAGATTATGCTACTTGTGTTCAATGCTTAGTAAATGTTACAGCAGCATCTGGAAATGCCGATTATCATTATTGTAAATCTGACGTTTCAATTGTAGAAAAATAATAAAAAACGAAATCACTTAAATTTAGGTGATTTTTTTAATGCGTAAAAAAACTCGGTATTCCGAGCTATAACATATACATATTAGTTGTATTATTTTCATAATCATCAGCTGAGATAACATTACCTGTGTTTTCTAATTTACTTAAGCGATAATCCATTCTATTTAATTGCCTTTCAATTTTGGCTAAACGACTTTCTATATCACTCCCATCATTTCCTGTGGTATAATTATTAGGCATAGGAGCGGGTCCTTGATAGAAGTAGTTACTACCAGTTTGGTAAGGAGCCGGTCCCATATAATTATTCATATTTGGATTGTAGGATTGATATGAACTTTCAGCAAAAAAAGAATTTCTTGTCTTACGCATAAAATACCTCCTACAACATTATATGTTTTGAGAAAAGAAGTGGTTAAAATGCGCATGCGCAGTCCTAAATATAAAGATGAAGTTATTGCCAGTTGTCCCTTTTTAATAACTGATGAAATCAATTTTGCTAATCATAATCCCTTACACATTGAAATTGGGATGGGTAAAGGTAATTTTATTATTAATATGGCTTTAAATCATCCCGAAATTAATTTTATTGGAATTGAAAAATACCCCTCTGTCGCGGCAATTGCCATTAAAAAAGCTATGGAATATAATTTACCTAATTTAAAAATAATCATTAGTGATATTGTTAATTTAGAAAGTCTTTTAAAAAAGAAAGTTCAAGTCATATATCTTAATTTTTCTGATCCTTGGCCTAAGAAAAAACATACTAAAAGAAGATTAACATCGCCATATTTTTTAGAACTATATGATAAATTGTTTAAAGATAAAAATTTGCTTATAATGAAAACAGATAATGATGATTTATTTTCTTATAGTATCAATTCTTTAAAGGAACATGGTTATAAAATAGAGGATATAAATTATGATTTACATGCTACTAATATTCCTAATGTTTTAACTGAATATGAAGAAAAGTTTAGTAATAGAGGAATTAAAATAAAATATTTGAAAGCAAGTAAGTAAAAGTGATATAATGAATATGGAGTAAAAATATGAAAATTAAAAAAATATTTTTCGGAATTATCGCAATATTAATTTTAACAGGATGTACCAATATTAAAAGTTTATCTTATGATGATATTGTTAATATGTTAAGTATTAAAAATAATTCTTTAAATACCCACAGTAGAGGATTCAATTATTATATTCCTAAGGGTCTAAATGTTAAAGAACGAGGGGATAATTATGCCGTCATTGAGGGAGAAAGAAATACTTATTATTTGTATATTGATTTAATAAGTTATTTTAATAAAAAGGAATTAAACTATGTTATAAATAAAGAAGCTATTTATGATGAGCAAATAAAATATCAAGATAAAAGTGGATATGTGAATATTAAATTATGGGAAAATAATCAATATTTGATTGAAATTATGTATAATTATGCTAAAATAGAAGTAATGGTAGATGAAGAATTAATTAAAGAGGCTTTAATTAATTCAGTAAGAATATTAAGAAGTATCGAGTATAATGATACCATAATTGAAAATTTATTAAATGATGATAATTTAAATTATACTGAAGAGGTATTCGATATGTTTAAAGATACGGAAGATAATTCAAATGTCTTAGATTATGCGGAAGATAATTATGACTATAATGAAGAGGCAAATCAAGATAAAGATACCGATTATGTAAATTAGAAAGGTGATCCTTATGAGTATATTTAAGAAGTTGAAAGATGTTTTGTTTGAAGAAGAGGAGTATACTGAACCAATTAAAATTAGAGAAGATAAAAGAGAAGAAGTTCCTATTCGTCCTAGACAAGTTGAGCAAGTAGAGAAAAAAGAAGAAAAAATAGTTTTTAAAGATGAAGAAGAAATACCAACATCTCCTAAAACTAATCCATCTTTAGGACAAGCTTCCGAATCACGAGTTACAAGAGCTGAGAGTGAAAGAGAATTATTTAAAAAAGAAAATACTTTTGAATTTCCTTCATTTGATGAAGAAGAATTTCAATCTAGCATGCGTAAAAATAAGCCAACTACTAATGTATTAGAGTATGAAAGAAAGAAATCAGTTGAAACCAGAAGCGATTATGGTAGATATGATAAAATAGTGGAAAAAGAGTATAAGGAAAAGAAAAAATTTACCCCATCACCAATTATTTCTCCTGTTTATGGAATATTGAATCAAGATTATAAAGCTGAAGATATTATTGATAAAACGGATAAATCAATATTAGATTTTGAAAGCGTTCGTAAAAAAGCTTTTGAGCCAAAAATTACAAAAGAAGAAAAAAAAGAAGAAATAAGTATTCCTAAGGTTTGCGATATTATTGATGAACCAGTTGTCACTTTTTTTGAAGAAAAGGATAATATAAAGGTAGAGGAAGAAAAAACGAAAGATGACTATAAAACAATTAATGATTTATTAGAAGAAGCCAGTGATGAAGTACCATTAGATGATACTTTAGAAATTCCTGTATCTAATAATTTAGATGTCATTGAAGAAGAATTAGAAAAAATAGATGAACATAGTGAAAAAGAAAAAACTTTGGAAGAAGATCTAGAGGAAACAAAAGACAATGAATTATTTGAACTTATCGATTCGATGTATGAGGAGAGAGAGGAGGATAATTAGATGGAGTTTTTAACTACTTTTTTACCAATTGTTATTTACTTTTTATTAATTATTTTAATCATTATAGGAATAGTTTTAGGAATAAAAGTTATAATTACTATAGATAAAGTAGAAAAATCAGTAGATGTAGTTAATGAAAAAATTGCCAAAATATCACCGGTATTAGATACTTTAGGGGCAGTATCTGATAAAGTAAGTACAGTTATTGCTACTGTTATTAGTACTTTAGAGAATTTAATTATGCGATTATTTATGAAAAATAAGAATAAAGAAATGGAGAGTGAAGAGGATGAGTAGTAAGAAAGGTAAATTTTTATTAGGGGCCGGCTTAGGAATAGGGTTAGGATTTTTACTAGCTCCTAAAAGTGGTAAAGAGATGCGAGATGATTTAGCCAAGTCTATTAATAGTTTAATGGAAAAAGCTAAAGATATCGATGTTGAAGAAGTAAAAAATGCAATTATTGTTAAAGCTAAGGAATTAGAAAATACAATAAAGGATTTAGATAAAGAAACAGCTAAACAATTAATTGTAGACAAATCTAAAGAAGTAAAAATTAAAGCCCAAGAATTAGTTGACTTAGCTGTGGAAAAAGGAACACCAGTTGTAGAAAAAACAGCGAAAGAAGTTAAAAGTAAAGCAGTTAAAGTCTTAAAAAGCGCTGCTAATAAATTAGAAGAGGAAGAAGAAGTAAAAAAGAAGACTACTTCTAAAAAGAAAAAAGCTTAGATATTAAAGTAAATGGTATCTTAATTAGATATCATTTTTTTATGCCATCAACATATAATTTTCTAGGTGAACTATGAAAAAAATTATATTTATATTAATGATGCTTATACCAATAAAAGTATTTTCGATTAGTGCCTCCAGTGCTATTGCAATGGACTTAGATACTGGTAGAGTTTTATATGGATATAATTTAGATAGTCAAAAATTAATTGCTAGTACGACTAAAATCATGACAGCTTTAATAGCCATTGAAAAAGGGAATTTGGATGAAATAGTTACGGTTAGTGATATAATTTATGAAGCTTTTGGCAGTGCCATTTATATTGAAGTAGGAGAAGAAATTACTTTAAGGGATCTTTTATATGGCCTTATGATGCGAAGTGGTAATGATGCGGCTTTAGTGATTGCTGAATATATTGCCGGTAGTAAAGAAGAATTTGTCTATTTGATGAATGATTATGCGGCTAATTTAGATATGACAAATACCGTTTTTTATAATCCTCATGGTTTAGAAGAAAGTAATGGTAATGCTAATGTTTCCACCGTTAGGGATATGGCAAAATTAACTAAATATGCTATGGAAAATAGTACTTTTAGAGAAATATTTAAAACTAAAGACCATACAGTTAAAACTAATTATAAGACTTATGTATGGCATAATAAAAATAAATTATTAAATGAAGAATATATTACGGGAGGGAAAACGGGTTTTACTGAGTTAGCGAGGAGAACTTTAGTATCTACTGGAAGTAAAAATAATATTAATATTGTGATTGTTACTTTAAATGACCCTAATGATTGGCAAGATCATAAAGATTTATATAATAATATTTTTAAAGAGTATAAAAGTTATCAAATTATTAATAAAGATAAATTTAAAATAAAGAAAGAGAATTATTATAAAGATGCTAGTTTTTATGTCAAAAATGATTTTTTTATGGCCTTGACTAAAAAAGAGCTTAAGAAAATAAGTCTCGATATTAATCTTTTAAAATTGCATGAATATGCTAACGATGATGTTGTTGGTTATGCCCTAGTTATGTTAGATGGTGTAACTTATCATAAGGAGCCTATTTATATTAAAAAGATAGTTAAAGAAGAAAATCTTAGCTGGTGGCAAAAATTCAAAAGGTGGTTATTTTAATGGTAGGTTATATTTGGGCTTTTTTAATAGGAATAGGTATTATTTATTCTCTTTTAAGTGGTAATATCAATGTTATAAATGAAAGTATTTTAACTAATGCTTCAGAAGCTTTAGATTTAATTTTAAATTTATTACCTATAATTGTTCTTTGGACAGGTGTATTGAAGATTGCTGAAGTAAGTGGATTATTAGATAAATTTGCTCATTTATTAAATCCTTTTTTATGTAAATTATTTCCTTCTGTTCCTAAAGATAATAAAGCTTTAGGCTATATATCTTCCAATATTGCAGCAAATATGTTAGGACTTGGAAGTGCGGCCACTCCAGCCGGTTTAAAAGCGATGAATGAACTTCAGAAAATAAATCCCGAAAAAGATACAGCATCTCCACCAATGATTACTTTTCTTATCTTAAATACCGCAGGAGTTACCATTATTCCCACAACAATATTAGCATTAAGAGTGGCTTATGGATCAAGTAATCCAGGCGAAATAATATTTCCGGCCATTATTGCTACTACTTGTTCATCAATCGCCGGAATAACTTTAGATTATTTAATTAGAAAGAAGCATCAAAAATGGAAATAATATCTAAGATAATTTTACCAATTTTTATTATTGTTATTGTTTTTTATGGTGTTAAGAAGAGGGTAAATGTTTATGATGCTTTTTTAGAAGGAGCTAAAGAAGGACTAGTTACAACATTCAACATTTTTCCCGCTGTTATTGCAATGATTTTTGCTATTAATATTTTTTTAGATAGTAATTTTTTAGCGTTTTTAATTAAATTAATTAGTCCTTTATTGGGAAGAATAACAATGCCTTTAGAAATTATTCCTATGGCTCTACTTAGACCAGTATCAGGAACGGCCTCTTTAGCTATTATGAATGATATTTTTAAGAATTTTGGTCCCGATTCTTTTATTGGTCGCCTTGCTTCAGTATTACAAGGATGTACAGATACTACGATTTATGTTATTGCTTTATATTTTGGAACAGTTAAAATTACTAAAATAAAGCATGCTCTTTGGGGTGGTTTATTTGCGGATTTAGTAGGAATAGGGGCGGCGATTATTTTAACTAATCTTTTCTTTTAATTCTTTTTTTGTTATACTCTTATTGTGATGTTTTATGGAAAGACTGCAAAAAGTTATTGCTAATAATGGCTATTCTTCAAGAAGAAAAGCGGAAGAATTAATTAGCAAGGGAAGAGTTAAAGTTAATGGAGAAGTAGTAAATACTTTAGGTTTTAAAGTTAGTGAAGATGATATTATTGAAGTAGAAGGTAATATTTTAAAAACTTTAACTACTTATGAGTATTATATTTTAAATAAGCCAAGAGAAGTAATTTGTAGTGTTAGTGATGATAAAAAGAGAAAATGCGTAGTTGACTACATAAAAACTGAAGCAAGAATTTATCCAATAGGAAGATTAGACTATGATACAACCGGCCTTATTATTTTAACTAATGATGGGTTGTTAGCTAATATTTTAATGCATCCACATTATAAAATAAAAAAAACATATATTGCTAAAATAAATGGAATTTTAACGGAAGATGATTTTAAAAAATTAAGAAAAAATGTTATGATTGATAATAGAAAAGTTATTATTGATAATTTTAAAGTTAAAAAGATTGATAAAATTAAAAATACTTCTTTAGTAGAAGTAACAATTCATGAAGGAAGAAATCATATTGTACGAAGGTTATTTGAAACCTTACATTATGATGTTTTGAAATTAACTAGAAGTAAGTATGCTTTTTTAGATCTTGGCCATTTAAAAAGTGGCGAGTATCGCCCTTTATCAAAAGAAGAAGTAAAAGCTTTATATAATTTAAAATAAATAAGGAAATAAAAAAACTCCTTTTTAGGAGTTTAAGCAGCACTTTCTGCTTCTTCATCATGATTACAGCAGCCATTTTTTTCACAATGGAGACAAGGTTCATCTTCTTCATCTTCAACTGTCTCAACGTAATTAATCGCATTAGTTGGGCAAGATGCCATCGCATTTTGAACGCTTTCTGTTTCAATATTTTCTTCTTTTATAACTTCAGAATAGCCATCATCACCAAAATCAAAATGTTCAGGATCGATTGCTACACAAGCCCCACAGCCAATGCAAGCTTCTTTATTAACAATTAGTTTTTTCATATGTTCCTCCTTTTTTAATTATATTAAAAAAGAGGCTTAAAAGCAAATTATATTTAAGGCTTAATGTCAAATGAAAAAGATAAATTGTTTTAAAATATAAACTTATGTGATATTATTATGTTACGAGGTGTTTACTATGAGTTCAAGAATGAGTAAATATTATGAAGAAGATACTGAAATGCCAACTCGTTATCATCGAAATGAGAACTTATATAAAGAAATAAATAAAAATGAAATAGATAATTTTGAAATAAAAAGTAATTCCACTTTACTTGGGGAAAACAAAAATGAAATTGATGTAGAGAAAGTAAAGAAAATATTAGATACTAAATATAATGAAACAGCCAAACGAAGAAGTATTAGGTTGGAAGAAGAAAAAGAACATGAAGAAGAAGAGATAGTAGATACTAAAGAATATGATATAAATGTTGTTTTAGAAAAAGCTAAGGAACAAAAAGATGAAAATTACGAAGAGGAAAGACTTAAGAAAATTCGTAATACCCAATTTGATATTTTAAAAAATTTAAAAGTAGACGAGCCATCATATGAAGACGATATAATAGATGATGAAGATGATACGACTTCAACTGATAGTGGTTTAATGGAAAAAGATTCAATTGAAGAAGAAAATTTAAAAACTCTAATCAATACAATAGCTATTAATGAACATAAAAATAGAGAATATAATACTTCCTTAGATATCTTAAGTGATTTAAAAGGAAGTGATAATACCGAAGTGTTAGAGGGTTTAAAAGAAGAAATAGATTTAGAAGAAGAGAAAGAATATACGAAAGAAGAAAAAACTTCAGATATGACTAATTCTTTTTATACTTCATCAAATGCTTTAAAGAAAAAGGATTTTGAAGAAATTGATGATGATTTTAAAGATACGGTTGAAGTTAATGGTATCTTTCTAAAGATTGTTATTGTTATCATTGTTTTAATATTTTTGGTGGGCATAGGTTTGTTAATTAAATCTTTATATTTTTCATAAGATTTAATATGAGAAAGTTTAAAACTTATAAAACTAATAAAAATACAATATGGAAAGAAATTCTTATTGTATTTTTTTGTGCTCTAATATGTGCTTTAATTCTTTTTAATTGGTATGCTTTTAAAATAAAAGATAACATAGGAATTTTAATAAATGCTAAAGTTGATAAAGTCGTAGATCAATTCTTTAGCGATTTAATTACCGATGATATTATCAATAATGAAAGTGTTAAAGATATTTTAGTAGTAACTAAAAATGATCAGGGAGATATTTTAACTGTCAATTATGATTTAGAAAAAACTTATGCTATTTTGACTTTAATTTCAAATATTTTAAAAAAAGGTTTAAGTGATTTAGAAAATGGTCAAATTGATGTAACGATTTATGATAAATATTTAGATAGTAAAGGTAATGGTTTAATTTTATATGTTCCCTTCTTTTTAACTAGTCAAAATATTTTTCTTTATAATTTAGGGCCAAAAATACCTGTATTAATTGATTTAAATGAATCTTTATTAACTAATGTTAAAACAAAAGTAACTAATTATGGTTTTAATAATGCTTTATTAGAAATTTATGTGACGGTTGAAATTGATAAATTGATTATTACCCCGATGCATAAACAAACTCAAAAACTAAATTATGATATATTAATTGCTTCTTTAGTAATAAATGGGCGGGTGCCTGAATTTTATGGGGATAGTTTTGAGGCTTTCAGTAATGCTTTTATTCTTCCCAATAAAATATAATTATGTTATACTTATCATAGGGTGAGAGTGTGAAACCATTCATAAATGAAGCATTTGAAAAAGCAGTAAATGATTATTTAAGCAGTAAAGATTATCCCGAAAGTCTTCTTTATAACTCTTTTTTGACTGTTGTAATTAGAATGTTAATCTGTATTTATGGTGAACTTGATATTATTAATCCCTATCGGACCTTTAATGAAAAAGCTTTAGATACTAATCTTATGCGTTTTGGGGCATCTAAAGAAGAAATTGATAATTTGAAAAGATTAATGGATGGATATCTTAAAGTTGAAAGAAAAAATCAAGTTTCAATAAAAACAGAAATCAATCCCTATTTTGTAACGGTGCAAAAAAGTCTCATTGATTTATTTACTTTAAAAAGAGTTAATTTTGGTTTAAGTGAAGGGGAAGATAAAAAGTTTTTTGCTCTATTGTATACGCCGGGAACCAGTGATTTTTGGAAAATCGCGGAAAATTATCGCAATACGGATAATCCTTATGAAGTTGCGATGTATTACCAAGAGAAGATGGAAATAAAGAAAGAAGAAGAGAAAGAAGAAGAAAAAGATTTATTAAGTTTTGATATTTATAAATACTTTAATGTTAGTATTGCTGATTTAAGTCAAATGAACCATGAAGAAGTAGATAATTTAAATAAAGAAATTTATAAGTCACTCGATATAAGCGAAAATGCGATTAATAAAGATTATTTATTAAATGAAAAGATGCGCCAAATTAAAATAAGACGAAATGCAGTTACAACAGGGAATGGTTATGTTGACATTTTATTAGTTATGAGTGTTATTATTACCACGGTTATGGTGGTTATTATATTTGGAGTATTAGTTTTTTAGGAGGGTTATGAAAAAAGTTATTAATGAAGTAGAATATGAGGTCTTAAAAGATTATGGTGATACCCTTGAAGATCTTAATTTAGATGAAATTGTAACGGATTATTATGATGATTTTGATTATATCGTGGGAGATTGGGCTTATGGTAAAGTAAGACTTAAAGGCTTTTATGATAATGATCATAAAGGAGTAAAAGAACATAATAATATAAATAATGTTGAAAAATATTTAAACGATAATTGTGCTTATGGTTGTAAACACTTTATTTTAAAAAAAGTTATTAAAACAAAACAAGAAAATTAAATCTTGTTTTTTTAAAATTTAATTTAAAAAAAATTAAAAAAATAAAGATTGAAAAAGAAGACAAGGTTTGTTATAATGATATAGTAGTGAAAGGGTTGACAAAGATGGGAAAGATTAAATTAAATTTAGTTTCAGGTGCAATAGTAGAAAAACCTTTATTATGTGCTTTTAAAGCTAATAATTTTGAATATATAGTTTTAGATAATGAAATGAATGGGTCAATGGGACTACCGATCATTTTAGTTTGTAAATTAGAAAATGGTAAATTAATAAAAATTGCTGATCAAAATGAATGGCAAATTGTTAAAGAATATTTAAAAAATATTATCGCGGGAAGTCAAGTAGAATTAATAAAGGTAGCAAGTGAAATGCCTGCTGATGATATTTATTATACCCAACTAACTTTACCTTTACCATCATTTGATGCTTTAAAGAGTGCTTATACCATAGAGGATGAAGTAACTGCTACTCCGGTTGCTCCAGAGGTAACTCCTAGTATTATGCCAACAACTCCAGAACCTTCTGTAAGTGCACCAGAAAATATTCAAACGCCATCATCTTTTGAATCTCCAACTCCAATATCAATGCCTACACCTCCAGTTAGCGAGCAAGCTTCAGTTGAAGTTGAAGCCACTCCAGTTGATATGAGTGCTCCAGCTATTGATTTAAGTGCTCCAATTCCAACATTTGAAGAAAAGACGGAAGAAGTTAAAGAAGAGAGTGAAGCACCTTCAGGTGATAATGTTTTCCAAGCGCAAAAAGAAGCATTCATGCAAGCTTGTGAGAATATGTTTGATGCTTTAGTTCAAAAGTTTGAAAGAGAATTAGAAAATCATAAATAAAGGCTGAAATATTTCAGCTTTTTTTCATATTATTTATTGTATGAAAGATATAATTAATTATTATTATAATTTTGATGTCTTAGAAGTATCTGAAAACCAAAATTATACCTCTTTTAATTATCATGGGGATGAATTTTATTTTGCTTTTTTTAATCGAACAGAAGAAGAATTAAATGATATCTTAGAGATAATTAAAGAATTAAAAGAGAAGGGTATTAAAGTTCATGATATTATTATTAATAGAGAAGGTAGGTATTTAACTAAAGTAGGGGAATTATATTATCTTCTTTTAAAATTAAATGCCAACAAAGATGAAGAAGTTAATTTTATTATGATGGTTGAATATTTAAACAAATTAAAATTAAATAATGCCCAAAGTAAGCTTTATCGTAACAATTGGGGTTTATTATGGAGTAAAAAAATAGATTATTTTGAATATCAAATAAAAGAATTAGGAAAAGATAAAAGTATTATTTTAGATTCTTTTAGTTATTTTGTAGGACTGGCTGAAAATGCTATAAGTTATGTAAATAAAATTAATCGTCTTATTGGCTTAAGAGAAAATGACGCCATTACTTTATCACATCGGCGAATATTTTATCCCAATACTAATTTAAATTATTTAAATCCTTTAAGTTTTATATTTGATTTAGAAGTAAGAGATATCGCTGGTTATTTAAAAATAGAATTTTTTAAAGGAGAAGATAGTTTTTTAGATTTAAAAACATATTTAAAAATTAAAACTTTAACGCCATATAGTTATCATATGCTTTATGCTAGACTTTTATATCCATCTTATTATTTTGATCTTTATGAAGAAGTTATGAATAATGATTTAGATGAAGAAGCTTTAATTCCAATTATTAACCAAATACCTGATTATGAAAATTTTTTAAAAAAAGCTTATTGGGAAATAAGCAAATATACTAATTTAGAAAGAATTGATTGGCTTTTAAAAGAAGATTAAATAGGAATGTTAATAATTCCTTTAATTTCTTTAACTTCTTCTTGAAACATAGGAAGAAGGCTATCATTAATCGTACTATCTTGTCCTAAACAATTATTGCAAGCACCCGTTAATTTAATATAAACAATATTGTCTTCATATTTGACAAATTCAATGTCGCCACCATCCATGTTAAGATAAGGCCGAATTGTTTCAATCATTTCTTTAATTTTATTTTCTACTTTTTCCATATAAATCACAATCTTATTATAGTATTTGTAATTTAAAAATGTCAATGTCAAGAGTATTTTTAGGAATTTAAAGTTTTTTATGCTATAATTATTATGAGATGATTTTCATGGGAGAAGAGTATAAAGTTGGAGATATAATAAAAGGCCAGGTTACCGGCATTGAAAAATATGGCATATTTGTTAATATTGATCCTTGGTATGATGGACTTATTCATATTTCAGAAGTATCAGATGATTATGTTAAAGATATTCATGATTATGTAAAGATTGGCGAAACAATTTATTGCCAAATTTTGGAAGTTAATGAAGATAATTTACAATTAAAGCTTTCAATTAAAAATATAAATTATAAAGCGAGCAATAGCAATAATCCTATTAAAGAAACCAGAAGAGGCTTTTTACCTTTAAAAGAGCAATTACCCATCTGGTTGGATGAAAAAGTTAAAATTTATAAAAAAAATTAAATGGGTTAACCGTTTTTTTGTTTATCTAAACCAAATAAAGATAAATAGAGCTAGAACTAAACAGTAAATGGAAAAATGCCATAATTTGCCTTTTTTTACCATACTGCTTAACCAACTATAAGCAAAATAAGTGACAATTAAAGCCGCTATAAAACCACTTAGATAGGGAAGAATCAACTCTTGGGTAGTATCTAAAATAGTTGGTACTTTTAACATCATTGTTCCCATACTGACAGGGAAATATAACATAAAAGTATATTTTAGAGCATCTTCTCTTTTTAATTTACATAAAAGACATGCAACTAAAACAGTTCCACTTCGACTGATACCTGGAATAATAGTAATGGCTTCAAAAAGGCCAATGATAATGGCATCTTTAAAAGTTATATCTTTACTTGTTTTTTCCCCCTTAATATTTCGAATGATATAAAGCATGAGAGCCGTAAATAAAAAGGCAAATCCCAAAATATGTAAATTAGTAAAATGACTTTCTAAATAATCGTTTAAAAGTAAACCGGTAATACCAACAGGGATAGTACTAACAATCATTTTCATAACATACATAAAGCCATCTTTATATTTAGAACGATCTTTAGCTTTAAAGATAAAGCCAAAGAAATCTTTAATTAAAGCAATAATATCTTTTCGAAAAATAAAAAGAATAGCTAAAAAAGAAGCAAAGTTAGAAATTATTTCAAAATTAAAAGTATTAAACATTTCGGTATTGAATAAATTTTTAAATAAAAAAATATGTCCACTGGAAGAAATTGGTAATGGTTCAGTTATACCTTGGATTATTCCTAAAATAATATATTTTATATAATTCATTTGTTATCACCTAATATAATTATATAATAATTTTGTTAATTTATAAATAAAATATAGAGATAGTATGTTAAGAATATTTTTATTTATAATTGGTTTTATTTTAATGGTATTAGGTTTATTTTTTATAATATTAGATTTAAATTTATTAGTTATTGGGTATACTTTTTTCGATTTTGTTTATTTTATTATTAGAAGTATTTATTCTGAATTATTTTTAATGGGCAGTATCTTAATAATATTTTTATTAAAAAGAAGAAAGGTGCGAAAGAATGGATTATTATTATGATGTATTATTAAATTTTCAGGAAAAATATTGTATGTTTTATGAATGGGATGAAAATGATGTCATAGATCACGTTAAAAAGATTCCTCTTATTCATATTACTTCAAAAGCATTTGAGGATTTAAGGCAAAATAAAATAAAAGTAAATGAATCCTTTTTAGAAAGAATTTTATATAAAACAAAGCTAAAACACAATAATTATTTAAAGTATACGGCTATTTTTAGTGATGGCAAGAATAGTCTAGCTTTAGAATTTGATGATAATGGTTATAGTTTAAATAAAAGTAGTCTAATTCTTGATGATGAATTAAATATTAACGAATTTACTTATAACGTTAATTTAGAGAAATTAGAATATGAAATAATTGCTAATGAAAAAGTTAATCAAGAAACAAGACAAGAAGCTAAAGTTAAGAAGATATTAAAATTAGAAATAGATAATATGTATCGAAGTAAAAATTATAGTAAATTAAAATATATTTATTTAGAATGGTTTGCTAATTTAAAAAATGATATGGATGAAATGTATCAAGAAATGATAAATAAATTAAATGATAAATTAACAGATAAAGAATATAACATTTATGAATTAATTAAATTATCTTATAATAACGTATAAAAGTATAAAATTAGGAAATATTAAAACTAGGATGTGGTTTAATTGAAGAAAATTTGTTCTTTATTACTAATAGTATTATTACTTTCAGGATGTGGAGAAAATACTGCAAGGGGTGTTGTAGAAAGTTATCTTAAAAAATATAAAACTTTAGATAGTGAAGTATTAGTGGATTTAGAAGAAGTAGTGGAAAAGGAAGATTTAGATAAAGAAGAAAAAGATAAATATCGAGATATTTTAAAAAAGCAATATAAAGATTTAAGTTATGAAATCAAAGAAGAAGAGTATGATAATGATATTGATTATGTTACGGTTCTTATAACGGTCTATGATTTAAAAGAAGCAATGGATGATGCTAAAATTTATTTAGAAAATAATCCTTCGGAATTCAATCAAGAAGATGGTACATTTGATAAACATAAATACAATAATTATAAACTAGATAAAATGAAAGACACAACGAAAAGAATATCATATACTATTGTGTTTACAGTAACTAAAGAAGACGATAAATATGTAGTTGAACAACCAACCGAAAATGATTTATTAAAAATACATGGTGTTTACCAAAATGCTTAAAGACGATTAAGTCTTTTTTTAGTTATAATCTTGAAATATTTATAAGATTGTGCTAGAATCGTAACTGTTTTGGTGATATAAAAATGAATAATAAGTTAAAGAAGAATGTAAATCATTTCTTTCATCATTCTTCTAATGAAGAAAAAAGAAAAAAAGAAAATACTAAGTTAGAAACAAAAGAAAAAGATATGGACTATTCTTTTGGTTTGTCTTTAGATGAAGAAGTTAATAAACTATATGCGATTACTATGCGAAATGGTATTATTAAAAAGGGAGAGGAAAGTGAATGGCTAGCCTACTTAAAAGTAACTCTTCTAAGTCATTCAGATCTTCCTATGCTTAATAAATTAATTTATCAGTTATTCATTCTAGCGCAACATCCCCAAAAGTTTATTCAAATTCTTCCTAATGAAGCTGAATATTTAGACTTATTAATGCATTTTAGTGTTCATGGAGAATTACTTAAAGAATATTTAAATAACCCTTTAGAAGATAATTTAAAAATTACTTCTCGTTAGTTTTTTTAGCTTTAGGATTATTTTTAACATAAGATATATTTGTTTTATAATTACGCTTCTTTAAGGAAGTGTTTTTACTTTTGGTTTTATTTGGTCTTTTACTGTTCTTTTTCTTTTTACTTTTTGGTTTACTATTTGTTTTATTTTTAGTTTGATGAGTAGGAGATTTCTTATTTACTTTTTTAATTACTTCTTTTTGGGCTTTTTTATTATCTAAATCAAAGTATTTATTAATAAAAATTAAAATAAAGCTGATTAAAGTTAGTAAATAAATAGAAATTATGATGATAAAAAAAATATCGATAGGATCATAACTTTTAGACATACTACTCATTTCCTTTCAATAAAGTATTATAATATATGTTTAAAAAAAATAATAGATGGAAAATGTCAAATATTTGAAAATATTTGACACAAATTTATATATGTTATGAAAAAGAGCAAGAAATTATGATAAAATTAGATAAGGAGAGTAGGTATTATGCATCATAAATGGTTAAATTTATTTTTTTTAACACTTTTTTCCTTTATCTTAAATTTAAGTATTTGTTATGCTGATACTTATAGAGGAAAAATTACCGGAACGGGTGTTAATTTACGAAGTGGTCCCGGAACTAATTACAGTAGTATTAAAACTTTAAGTAAAAATAGTGAATATACTTTAGTAAGTAATAAACTTTATCCATCTGAGAAGAGTTGCTCTAAAGGATGGTATCAAATGTATTATGAAGCTAGTGCCACTGGTTATGTTTGTGCTGATTATGTTTCTGTTTCTACTTTAGTATTTAATGAAAATGCTACAACAAATTGTGAACAAAATATGCAAGCTGCGGGCTTTCCATCTTCTTACTGGCCAGGATTATGTAAAATGCAACAAGATCATCCCAGTTGGCAATTTAAAGCTATTGCTACAGGTCTTGATTGGGTAACAGCCGTTAATAAAGAAAGTGCCTGTGGTGAAAGCTATGTTGCTAGTAGTGATCCCGCCAATATTGATACATCTTGTAAAAATCCTTACTCTAAAACTTGGTATCCAGCCTCAGCTAGTGCGGTTGCTTATTATATGGATCCTCGTAACTGGTTAACTGATAATGCCGTTTTTCAATTTGAATATTTAAAATACGATAATGGCTTAGCTTCATCTTATGCTTCAGCTGCATCTGATTTAATTGATCATTCTGAATTTTATAAATATCATTATGCTAAGGGTACTAATTTAGGCGATGTAATGAATGATGTGGGGAAAGAATTAGACGTTAGTCCTGTGCATATTGCTTCCAGAGTTTTGCAAGAGCTAGGGGCTAAAAATACTTTATATAATTTATATAGTGGTGTTTATCCTGGTTATGAAGGATACTATAATTTCTATAATTTTGGTGTTAGTGATAGTTGTGCCACTAGTAATGGAACGACGGTTTGTGGTTTAACTTATGCCAAAAATAATGGCTGGTATGGCTTATATGAAGCTATTAAAGGGGGAGCAGATCAAATTTCTAGAAATTATATTGCTAAAGGACAATATACGATATATTTACAAAAGTTTAATGTTGTTCCAACTGAAAGTAATAAGTTATATGGTCATCAATATATGACTAATCTAAGTTCACCATCAGAAGAAGCTAAATCTTCTTATAAAACTTATAATAATGCCGGTCTTATCAATAGTCCTTTTGTCTTTTATATTCCGGTTTATAATAATATGAATAATACTAATTACTATTCTAGTAATGGCGCGGTTGATAGTAATGATTTAACAGATCCATCAAAACTGGCTATAAGTACAATCGTTACTAGTAGTGGTTATACATATCAAAGTGGTAAAATTTCTGGCATTAGTGCCAATACTTCTATAAGTCAAATTAAAAGTACCATTGAAAGTATTTCAGGTTCTAATACTGTTGTGGTAAAAAATAACAAAGGAAATCTCGTAGTCGATGGTAATATTGGAACTGGTTATACAGTTACAGTTAATAATTCTACCACAAATGAAACTTTAACCGCTATTGTTAAAGGTGATACATCTGGTGATGGAGAGGTAAACGCTCTGGATTTATTACAAGTGCAAAAGAAATTATTAGGAACATATACTTTAAATGATGTATATGATACAGCTGGTGATACATCAGGGGATGGAGAAGTAAATGCTCTTGATTTATTACAAATTCAAAAAAAGATATTAGGAACTTATGAAATAAAATAAGAAAGGATTGAAGGAAAGTGAAAAAATTAAAATTATTAGTATTTACTTTTTTGAGCTTAATTGTTTTACCAAGTCTAGTTATTGCTGCCTCTGGTAGTATTACGGTAAGTGGAGCAGACAAAGTAGTTGTTGGTAATAAAGTTACTTTAACGGTTACTTTATCAAGTAGTAGTGCTATAGGTAGTTGGGAAATGAGTTTAGACTATAATAAAAGTTATCTTCAACTTACATCTTCTTCAGCAGAAGCTGGAGGAGTAAAAATGGCAGGTTATGCAACGGGAGCTAATGGAACTAAGAAAAAGACTTATACTTTTACCTTTAAAGCCTTAAAAACAGGATCTACTAAAGTATCTGTTGATATGTATGATGTGTATGCTAATGATTTTAGTAGCATGAGTATTAATTCTAATAGTAAAACTTTAAAAATAATTACCCAAGAAGAATTAGAAGCTAGTTATTCTAAAGATAATGATTTAAAAGATTTAAAAGTAGAAGGATTTGAAATAAGTCCGGCTTTTACTAAAGATACTTTAAATTATAGTGTAACGGTTCCTGAAGGAACTACTTCCGTTAATGTTATAGCTACTCCGAATGATAGTAAATCTTCCGTAAGTGGAGCAGGTAGTGTTGAAGTTAGTGAAGGTACAAATAATATAAATATTGTTGTCAGGGCTGAAAATGGTAGTGAAAAAACTTATAATTTGGTCGTAGATGTTATTGATGCTAATCCTATAAATGTAAAAGTTGGCGAAGATAATTATACCGTTATTAAATTAAGGAGTAATTATCCTTGTCCGGAATTATTTACCGAAAGCGAAGTTCTAATCAATGGTATAGAAGTTCCTAGTTGTTATAATGAGAAAACCAATTATACCTTAGTGGGTCTTAAGAAAGAAGATGGAACAGCCTTAAGCTTTATTTATGATAATGGAAAATATACAAAATATAATGAAGTAACGGGAACAAGTTTAAAAATAGTTATTTTAGAATATGATAAAGAAATTCCAGGTCTTACTAAAGTAACTTCAATGATTGATGGTAAAAGTTATGCTGCTTCAACTTATCAAAATAATAAAGACTACTATGTTGTTTATGGTTTAAATATTGCAACAGGCGAAAAAGATTTTTATCTCTATGATGCGATTAACAAAACGTTTTCTTTATACAATAATGAACAAGTAAAAGCTTTAATTAATACTAACAAAATATATTTATATGTTATTATTGTATTTGGTCTTGGTTTATTCTTATCTTTAATTTGTATTGTTAAATTAAATAGTCAAAAGAAAAAGAAAAAAGAAGAAGATAAGGATAAAAAGGTTAATGAAAAAGAAAATAAAGAAGTTAAGAACAAAACTAAAAGTAAAAAAGATGATCAAAAAGAGATAAAAAAAGAAGAGAAAAAAGAAGAAAAAACAAAAGAAGTAGATGTTAATGAAATAAAAGATCTTAGTGAAGATAATGGTGAAGATGAAACGGAAACTTATTATCTTTTTGAAAGTGATCGCCGAAAAAAACATAAAAAAAATAAATAATACATAAAAAAATTAAGAAAGATTATCCTAATAATATAAATTAAATAGATAATCTTTCTTTTTAAATGGTTATCATTTATAATATTGCTAGGTGTTTTAAATGAATTGGATGGTTAATGGACATTATATATTAGAAATTGTTATTGTTACTTTCGTAACAAGTCTTTTATTAGTGCCAGTATCAAAAAAATTAGCTAATCATGTTGGAGCAATGGATATTCCTAATGCCAGAAAAATTCATAAAGTTCCTATTCCTAGATTAGGAGGATTAGCTATATTTGGCTCTTTTCTTTTCGGCTATATTTTATATGGTGAAGCTACAACCCAAATGTTGTCCATTTTAATAGGATCATTTTTAATTGTTTTAGTCGGGGTATTTGATGATATTAAACCCATAAGGGCTCTTTATAAATTTATAGTACAATTAGGGGCGGCTTTAATTGTTGTTATATACGGCAAAATATATTTTACTGAAATTACTTTTTTGGGTTTTAGAATGGAATTTAATTTAATCACTAGTTATATTTTATCTACATTCTTTATCTTAGCTATTTCTAATGCTTTAAATTTTATTGATGGAATGGATGGCTTATCAAGTGGTGTTAGTTCTATCTACTTTTTAACTATTGCTATTATTGCTATTATTCTAAATAGATTAGGTGGTCTTGATATTATTCTTTCTTTAATTATGCTTGGTTCAACATTAGGTTTTTTAGTTTATAATTTTCCTCCGGCTAAAATATTTGTCGGCGATTCGGGTAGTGTTTTCTTCGGCTTTATTATTTCTATTATTGCTCTTTTAGGATATAAAGTAGCTACTTTAACTTCTTTAGTCATTCCCATCACTATTTTAGCTATTCCTGTTTTTGATACGGTATTTGCTATTTTAAGAAGACTCATAAAACATAAGAATATAGCGGAAGCTGATAAAGAACATCTTCATCATCAACTTTTAAAATTAAAGTTTTCTCCCAGAGTTAGTATTCTAATTATTTATTTAGTCAATATTATCTTTTCAGCCATTTCTATTTTATATGTAATTGGTGATAGTAGAGATGTAATAATTTTATATCTAGTAGCAATGATACTAGTCTTATTTGTAGTCCTTAAAACTGATATTTTATATGATCATAAGAAGAAAAAGTAAAACTTTCTTTTTATATCTTTTTAAGCTATAATAAAATAAATAGAAAAAACGAGGTTATTATGCAAAAATACAAGAAACTTTTTTCTAAGGAAATGCTTGTTAATTATGTCTTTATTTTTTATATATTATCTCTTTTTTTAGATATGCATTTTTTCTATAATAGTATCTCCACTTTAATAAGAGTTATTATTATTAGTTTTTTATTTTTAATTATTTTTCTTTTTTATGCTAATAAAAAAGAAAAAAGATTATTAATTGCTTATTTTTTAGCTCTTTTACTCTATCTAATTATTCATTTAATAAATGTTAATAATTTTCAAGTTGTAAATATTAAGCCCATTAATAATTTAAATGAAATTTTATATTTTGTTAAAATGAGTATGAATGTTTTTCTCATTTTTATTCTTTATAAATTAGAAATGGATAAATCCAAATTTTATAATCTTATCTTTTTGTCCTCTTTTTTAATTTCTTTTATAATTATTATTACTAATCTTTTTAAAATAGGTTATACATCTTATGATTTTGTAAGACCTCTTTCTAATATTTTTGATTGGTTCACTAAGTCAGTATCTTTTTTAACAGCATCTACTAAAGGTTATTTTCATCTTACTAATCAAATTTCGGCGATTTTAATTTTATATTTACCTTTAATGCTTATTAGTTTAAAAGAGAAGATAACAATGCCTAAAATAATAAATATTATGCTCGTTATTATTTCTTTATTTATGTTAGGAACGAGAGTATCATCTTATTCACCTTTTATAATTATCGGTATCTCTTTAATTATATATTTTATCATGGCTATTATTTATAAAAACTTTAAAATATCTTATGTTTTGAGTTTAGTCTTATTTTTTATCTTAAGCTTAAGTTTATATAATGTTTGTCCTCTTTTATCTAGAAATAGCTATTATGAAAGTTTATTTAGTGAAAAAGAAAAAGGAAAAAATGAAGAAGAGTTTAAAAGACTAGATAAAGAAAATAAAAAAGAATTAAGTAATGAGGAATTTAAAAAATATTTAGGTTATTTTAATATCGATAGTGATTTTTATAATAACTATTATCCTTTAGAAAATGATCGGGAATTTTATGAAAATTATTTAACTTTAGGAATAAAAATAAATGATACAAGATTTTTAGAGCGAAAAATTATTGAAAGAGTAGAAGAGTTAAATAATAATAAAAATGATATTTTATGGGGTATTGGTTATGATCGGGTTATGCATATTTTTAATATTGAAGCTGATTACATCATGCAGTATTATGCTCTAGGCTTAGTTGGGGTCATAATCCTTTTGGGAGTTAATATCTTGTTACTTATTTGGGCAAGCTTTAAATTTTTATTTAACTTAAAAAGATATTTTAACTATGAAAATGTAATACTTATATTTAGTGCTCTTTATTTTTTACTAAGTGCTTATTTTACAGGTAATATTTTAAATGCCATCAGTACGATTATTCCTATTTCTTTTGTTATAGGGTATCTTTTAAGTATTATTTTTAAAAAGAGTAATAAAGAAAGTGATGAGTATTATTTAGGATTTAGAACAACGACTAAAAGTAAAGAAGAAGTTTTAAATAAAATTTTTAAAGAAAAAGAGCCCGTTATTATTTATAATATAAATCCTATCATTATTAATAATTTTTTAAATAATGAACTCATAAAAAAAGAAATAAATAAGGGAAAATATAATATTCCCGATGGAAGTGGAATTGCTTTAGCTTCAATTATGACGAGCAATCATATTAAAACTAGTATTCCAGGGATTGAACTAATGGAAGATATCGTTTCGCGTAGTCAAAATTTTAAATATTCTATTTATTTATATGGCGCCAAGGAAAAAAGTGTGAAAAAGACGAAGGAATATTTAGAAGGAAAATATCCATCAGCTAAAATAATTGGTTATCAAAATGGTTATAATAAAAATAAAGATAAAGATATAAAGGAAATTTTAAAGTTGAAACCTGATATTTTATTTGTAGCATTAGGTAGTCCAAGGCAAGAAGAGTTTATTATAAATAATAAAGATAAATTTCAAGATATTAAAATTATTATGCCAGTTGGCGGATCATTTGATGTCTTAAGTGGCAATTTAAAAAGAGCTCCGAGAATAGTTCAAAAATTAAAAATAGAATGGTTATATCGAATGATTAAAGAACCTAAAAGATTTAAAGAATTATTCTCCCTTATAAAATTTGGTTTTCTAGTATTACTCTTTAATTTTTGGTATAATGATAAATAGATAGGAAGAAAAAGATGAAGAATATAATTTATAGTATTAAAAAATATAAATTTTTACTTTATGAACTGGTTGCAAGAGATTTTAAAGTTAAATATAAAAGAAGTGTTTTAGGGGTATTATGGAGTTTACTTTATCCGGTTTTAACGATGACGGTTATGGCTTTAGTTTTCTCTAATATGTTTAGAGTTAGTATGCCTGATGTTAACTATTTAGTTTATTTAATGAGTGGGCTTATCATCTTTAACTATTATAGTGAAGCATCTAATTTAGCCATGAGTAGTGTCGTTGGAAACTTTTCTTTAATTAATAAAGTATATATTCCGAAATATATTTTTCCCTTATCTAAATGTATTTTTGTTGGCATTAACTTTTTACTTACTTTAATACCTTTATATGCAATTATTTTGTTAACGGGAACAGGGGTTAATATTCATCATTTACTTTTACCATTTGGTTTTATTTGTTTATTTATGTTTACCGTTGGTATGGGCTTTATCTTAGCTACTATATCTGTATTTTTAAGAGATATGTTTTATATCTATGGTGTTATGATTACTTTATGGATGTATGTAACACCGATTATGTATGATTTTGCCATGATACCAGCTAAATTTCAATTAATATTTAAACTTAATCCCTTATATTGGTATATTTATTTTACACGTGATATTATTTTATATAATCAAGTTCCAAATTTAAATGTTTGGATATATTGCTTAGGTTCTTCTTTACTATTCTTATTTATAGGAATGTTTATCTTTAAGAAGTATCAAGATAAATTTATTTATTATGTGTGAGGTTATTATGGATAAAGATATAATGATAAAAGTTAAGGATGTTTCAATGCGTTTTAATTTAGGTATTGATAAAGGCTTTTCGCTTAAGCAGGGTTTTGTTAATTTATTAGATCCTAAAATGCGCAAAAAACATAAAGAAGAAAAAAAGAAAAATGATTTTTGGGCCTTAAAAGATGTTAATTTTAATGTGCAAAAGGGAGAAGTAGTAGGATTCATTGGGAGTAATGGCGCTGGGAAATCAACTCTTTTAAAAGTAGTGGCGGGAGTTATGAAACCCACAAAGGGAAAAGTAGAAGCCTATGGTACAATTTGTCCCATGATTGAACTAGGGGCTGGTTTTGATATGGATTTAACAGCCAGGGAAAATATTTATTTAAATGGGGCGGTAATGGGTTATTCCAAACAATTTTTAGATGAAAAATTTAATGAAATTGTTGAATTTTCTGAGTTAAAAGATTTCCTTGATGTTCCAGTTAAAAACTTTTCATCAGGAATGATTGCTCGTCTCGCTTTTAGTGTCGCAACCCTCGTCGAGCCAGAAATTTTAATCGTGGATGAAATCTTATCTGTTGGTGATTTGGCTTTTCAAGCTAAAAGTGAAGCTAAAATGTTAAATATGATCACGGGTGGAACAACGGTTTTATATGTGTCCCATTCGCTTGAATCAATTAGAAAATTATGTGATAAAGTAATATGGATAGAACATGGTGTTATTAAAGCTATTGGGGGAAAAGAAGTGTGTGATAAATACGCGGAATATATAAATAAAAACATTTAGCAAAATTTATGAGGTGGAGTTATGCAAAAAATATTAACAATTTTAATTCCTGTTTATAATACAGAAAAATATATTAAAAGATGTCTAGATAGTGTTTTATTGAAAGATGTTTTAGAGCAAATAGAAATTTTAGTTGTAAGTGATGGGAGTGGTGATTCTTCCGTTTCTATTATAAAAGAATATCAACAAAAATATAAAAGGACACTTAGATTAATTGAAAAAGATAATGGGGGACATGGCTCTACAATAAACGTTGGCATAAAGGAAGCTAAAGGTAAATATTTCAAAGTATTAGATAGTGATGATTGGTTTAATTGTAACGATTTTAAAAAATTTGTTGAGCGCCTTTCTCAAGAAGATGCTGATTTAGTTGTAACTAACTATAGACAAGAGCACGTCTATAATGAAAAATCAATTTTAAATGAATACAATGGATTAGAAGAAGGGAAACTTTATAATTTTGATTCCGTTGATTTAAAGAAGTTAAAAGGTGAATATTTTGTTATGGCAACATCAACATATAAATTAGAAGTTTTAAAGAAATCTAATTTACATTTATTAGAGAAAACCTTTTATGTTGATATGCAATATAATATTGAACCCATTATTAATGTTAAAAATTTTATTTATTATAACTTAGATATATATAGATATTATATAGGTCGTCCAGAACAGAGTGTTAATGTAGCCTCATTTGTCAAGAATCAAGATTCTCATAAAAGAGTAGTTAAATATTTAATTGCATATTATAACAAGCATCAAGAAGAATATTCTAAAGTAAAAAAAGAATATATTGAAACTATTTTAATATATATGTTAAATACTCATTATACAATATACTGTGAATATGAAACAAACTATTGTAATGCTTATCAAGAAATTAAAGAATTTGATAAATATTTAAAAAATGAATCGCAATTTTTATATGAAAAGTTAAATGCATTTGGATATATTAGGTATTATCGCAAAAACAAGTTTATTTTTATAAGATATTTTAATAAACTATACAAAAAAATATATACTTTATTTGTAAAAATCAAAAGAAAATTAGGAGTATAAAATTATGAAAAGAATATTAGTAATTAGTTGGTATTTTCCACCCATTAATTCATCAGAAGGATTAGTAACTTATAAATTGTTAAATAATTCCAAATATGAATATGATGTCTTTATGCAAAACAATAATGAATTATGGTCTTATGGTAAAGATGAAGCTCTAAATATAAATAAAAATATAAATAAAATTATATCAAAAGCTAAAGAAATAAATGATTTTTATAATGATGCCATTAATTATTTTAAAATTAATCAAGACAAATATGATATAGTTATGACTCGTTCTATGCCAGAAGTTTCTCATAAAATAGGTTTGGAAATCAAAAAAATTAAAAAAGATATTATTTGGTTAGCCTCTTTTGGTGATCCAATTGCCAACAATCCATTTTCTATAAAAAATTTGCAAATTGAAAATCCTTATAAAGCAAGGTTATCTAATTTTTTATCTCTAAAAAGATTTTTAAAATCATTGATTCATCAAAGAAGATGTCGAATTAGTTATAAATTATTAATAAAAAATAATAATAAGTTACAAGAGAAAATTTTGAATAAATGTGATTACTTTATATGTAATAATACTTATGAAAAAGATTATATGTTAAAAGATTATAGTAATAAAGAAAATCTAAATAAAAAAGCCATAATAATACCTCATAGTTTCGATGAAAGTATGTATACTAAAGGAAAGAAAGAAACATCTAAAAAAATAATTTTTAATTATATTGGTCATTTAGATGATATAAGAACGCCCCATTTGTTATTAGAGGCCATAAAAAAATTAGCTGATAATGATCCTAATTTAAAAAACAAAATGGAATTAAATTTTTATGGTAATGTAAGTGATAAAGAAAAATTATATATTATAGATAATGATTTACTGGAAATAGTTAAATTTAAAAAAAATGTTAGTTATTTAAAGAGTTTAGAAATAATGAAACAAACTGATTGGTTAGTTCATATTGATGCTAATTTAGCAGATATTATTTCGGAAAATATTTTCTTCGCGGCTAAGTTAGTGGATTATATGGGATCTAAATCAAAAATATTGGCTATTACAATGTTAAATGGTATTAGTGCGGATATTTTAAAAAATTATAATGCTTTATGTGTAGAACATAGTTGTGAAGAAATATATAATTATTTATTTTTAATTTTGGATGAAAATTATTCTAAAGAGCCTAATACAGAATATGCTTCTAAATATTCAGCGCCGAATGTTGCCGCTGATTTTGATAAAAAAATTAGTAAAATAATAAAAGAAAGAATGGTGAATTATGATAAAAGTTAAAAATCTCATAATTGGAGCTGGTATATCAGGTTTAACATATGCCAATTATATCAATGACGATTATTTAATTATTGAAAAAGAAGATAGTGCCGGTGGTTATTGTAAAACTATTATAGAAGGAGATTATATTTGGGATTATGCTGGTCATTTTTTTCATTTCAAAGAAGAAGAGTTTAAGAAAAAATTTATTGATAGCTTAGATGCATCACAATATGTTACTAAAGATAAAAAAACTTATATTTATTACAACAATTCATTAATTGATTATCCTTTTCAAATGAATATTCATGAACTGCCAAAAGAAGAATTTATTGCTTGTTTATATGATTTATTTAATAAAAAAGAGAAGGAAAAATATGATAATTTCCTTGATATGTTATATGGCAAATTTGGTGCTTCTATCGTAGAAAAATTCTTAAAGCCATACAATGAAAAATTATATGCCTGTGATTTAAAAAAATTAGATGTTGACGCTATGGGAAGATTTTTTCCTTATGCGGATTTAAAAGCAATTATTGAAAATATGAAAAATGGTTCATCTAAATCTTATAATGATACCTTTTTGTATCCTAAAAAAGGTGCTCAAGTAATAATTGATATACTACTGACTAAGATTCCTAAAGAAAAAATAAAATTAAATGCTTTTGTTAAAAGCATTGATTTAAAGAATAAAACTGTTGTTTTAAATGATGGAGAAAAAATAGAATATGAAAGATTAATAAATACTATTCCTTTTAATCAATTTTTAAAGTTAACAAATAATAAAGAATATAGTGATTTAAGTGATAAACTTACTTATAATCAAGTTTTGGTATTTAATTTAGGATTTGATAAAAAGTCTAGTTTTAATAAAGAAAGCTGGATTTATTTTCCTGATAAGGACATCAATTTTTATCGAGTAGGTTTTTATGATAATATTTTAAATGGTGAAAAACTTAGTATGTACATAGAAATTGGTTATGCTAAAGATTATCAAATTACTAAAGAAGAAATAAAAAGACAATTAGATTTAACACTAAGCAATTTAAAAAAGGTTGGTATAACTGATGATAGTTTTAATTTAAAAGCTGAAATGAGTATTGTTATGAATCCGGCTTATGTTCATATTGATACTAAAAATAATTTAAAAATAAAAGAGATTATGGCTATTTTAGCTCAAAATAATGTTTATAGTATTGGTAGATATGGTGGTTGGACTTATTGTTCGATGGAAGACTGTATGTTAGAAGCTAAAAATTTAGCTCAAAAATAAAGAAAGGATTAAAATGAAACTTGATATAAAGAAAATATTACTAGTAATTTATAGCTTTTTAGCAGTTTTAGGATTACAGTTCTTTATAAGAATTAGTACAAATGGATATACAGAATTTATATTTATTTTTGTCTTGGCATTATATTGTTATTACTTAAGTAAGCAAAATTATGATAAATCTCAAAAACGACTTTATATTTTTAGTGGAATTATTACTTTAATTTTAGCGATATTTTTGATTATTGGTAAAATGTTAGATTTGTACTCAACACTGTTTTATACCCTTGGGACTTTTTTAAAAATTATTCTTTTAAGTTTATTTTTGTTTCCTTTAATTGTAAAATTTATAAGAATAGTGGAAAAGTTTAACTATTCCAAAATTAAAGCTCCTTTTAAAAATAAAAAATTCTTAAATTTAAAAATATTTATCGCTTTATTAATTACTTCAATTATTATTTATTTAGCGATGTATCCTGGCATTTTTGGCTATGATGCAGGCTATCAAATTTATGAATTTATGTTTAAAGATGTACCCATTGGTAATCGTTTTTCACCACTTTTATCATATGTTATGTATACATGTGTTATGCTGGGGAAAAATTTATTTAATTCTTATGAAATGGGTTTTGGATTTTTTATTTTAGGCCAAATTTTGTTTTTAGACCTTGTTTGTAGTTATTTGCTAACTTACATTTATAAAAAGACCGAAAATAAATATTTAACTTTAATTTTAACCTTTTTCTTTATGTTTTTTCCACCCCATTTAATAATGCAAATTTCTTCTAATCCTGATGCTCCCTTTACTGGTTTCATGCTTTTATTTTTAATAAAGTTAATGCAAATAGTAAATGATAAAGAAGATAAATTAATAAATTATTTTGTTTTAGGTATATCTTTATTTATGGCCTTTTTAATGAGAAATAATGGAATATATGTTATGGTATTTTTAATCCCTTGTCTTTTAATTTTCTTCTTTAAGTATAAAAAATTAATTTTAACTCTTTTTGTAAGTCTTGTTTTATACTGTGGTTATTCCTATATGCTTCCATCATTGGGAGTTGAAAAAGAAAATCTTATTAGAGAAATGTTAGGAATTCCTTCTCAACAAATAGCTAGAGCAGTTTTATATAATGAGGCATCTTTAAATACAAAAGATTTAGACAAGGTAAATAAGTTTTATCCTAATTATAATTTCTCTGATTATAATTATCGTTTATCAATTTCTGATCCCATAAGAGGTCAAATTGATGCTGTTTATACTAAAGAACATTTTATTGATTATTTAAAAATGTATTTAACCATTGGTCTAAAGGCTCCGCAAGAATATATTGATGCTTTTTTACTTAACACATTAGGCATTTGGTATCCTGACAAATTTTATAATGATTCAAGAATGTATCATCCATATTTAGAACTTGATATGTTAGATTCAAAAATTTATAATGAAAGATATATTGTAATAGAAAGAAATTCTCAAATTCCTTTTGTTAAAGATTTAATATATAAAGTAATGGATGATGGCGGTTGGCAAAAAAAGATTAGTGGGGTAGGAATTTTAAGTTTATTTAATTTTGGCTTTTATTTTCTAATGTTGTTGTTTATTTTAATGTATTCATTTTATAAAAAGAATAAAATGGTTATTTTGCCTTTAATATTTATGATTGGTTATACTTTAACCATTGTAGTTTCACCAGCAATACTATTTAGATATGTATATCCCGTTGTAATATCTAGTCCTTTATTTATAATAATGATTTTAGAATTAAATAAAAATAATAATAGAAATAAAGAAAAGAATGAATAAATATCTTTTGAAAAACGTTTTTTCAAAAGATATGGGTATTTCTTGCTTTTCTAAAGAGATATAGGTTATAATCTAATTAGTTAGTAGATTAATTTAATAATTAAGGAGTATAAATAATGAAGTATATTATAAAATGTCACGAATGGATTATTAATGATAATAGAACAAAAGTAGAAACTAGTGGTAATCAAATATCAATTCAAAATACTAGTAATGAAAAAATAACTTTTAAATGTTCGCAAAAAATTAAAATTACTAATGCTAATTTAGAAAAATGTTCTATTAAAGTATTAGGAGAATGTTTTAATAGTGGAGGCTTTATCACTATAAATGAACTGTGTAGTATTCCTATTGATAGTGAATGTGTTATGCCTATTAAAAGTGAAACTACAATGAACGTAACCTTGACAATTGCGGCCAATAGCAAAATAATCTTAAAAGATGTTATAATTGATGTTTCTTCTGTTCCTAATTTAGTAGAAGAATTAGATAAAGAGGCAAATGTTTTAATAATTGTGCCTGATTATCCTAGTTATGTTAATTTATATAGTTGTGCTTTTGCTCATTCTAGAAATAAAGAGTATTTAAAAAAAGGACTTAAAATTCAAGTTTTTGCCACTAATGATGGTAGTTGGTATCAAGTCAAATATGATAAAGGAAATGTGCCAGTATTAAAAGGAACTTATCAAGATTTAAAAGAAATATTAGCTAAGCATCAATACCAAGTTATTGTAACCCATTTTGTGGATGAATATTTCTTTTCTATTTTTGATGGTAATATTTATGATAATCAAAAGTTGATTTTCATATGTCATGGTCCGGAAACAATTTATCGGTTTTTAACTAATAGAATAAGGCCTTATTTTACGGCTCCTTTAAAAGAACCTATTCAAAATGAGACTTTTGATTTAAAAGATTTTTTTGTTAAAAAATATGCTCAAAAAGATAATGTAGAGTGGGTATTTGTATCATCTTGGTTAAAAGAAATTTCGGAAAAAGAACAAAATATTGTTTTTAAACATGCAAGAGTTATTAACAATATTATTGATGAAGACTTATTTCCTTATGTAAAGAAAAATATTGATGATCGTAAAAAAATTTTAGTCGTTCGAAAATTTGATAATATATCGCAACATTCAATTGATCAAGTTGTTTTAACTATTTTAGAATTATCAAGAAGAAGTATTTTTAAGGATTTAGAATTTGATATTTATGGTGATGGTGATTACTATGATGAACTTGTTGAACCAATTAAGAATTTTGCTAATGTTCATTTATATAAAAGATTTGTTCCTAATGAAGAATTAAAAGATGTTTATCAAAGTCATGGTATTATGCTTATTCCTTCTCGTCATGATACTCAAGGCGTATCTATGTGTGAAGCTGCCTCATCAGGTTGTGTTCCTGTAGGAACTAATACAACAGCTGTTCCTTATTTCATGAATGAAGAGGAAAATCATACTTTAGCTTCTTATGAAGATTATGTTGGTCTAGCAGATATTATTGAAAGATTATATAATAATCCAGAAGAATTTTTGAAAATTAGTGCTAATATGGCTCAATTTATGAAAAATTTTAATAAAGAAAATACAGTATTTAAAGAAATTGAATTAATTAAAGAATCTTTACAAGAATATAAAAATAAAGAAGAATTCAAAACTTTAAAGCCAGCAAAGAAGCCAATTCTTACAATAGGGATTCCGGCTTATAATGTATCTAAATATATTGCTAAATGTTTAATATCTATTTTAAATGCTTATAATAGTGATAAAATAGAAATATTAGTTATTAATGATGGTTCAACTGATGATACTGTTAAAATAGTTAAAAAATATGAGAAGAAAGCAAATGGTATTGTTAGATTAATCAATAAAGAAAATGGTGGTCATGGTTCGACAATAAACAGAGCGATAAAAGAAGCCACTGGCAAATATTTTAGATTAATTGATGGTGATGATTGGGTTGATTCTAATAATCTAGCTAAATTAATTGAAATTATGGAAAAAGAAGATAGTGATATTATTTTAACTAAAGGCAGTTATGATTATGTAGAGGAAGCTTTATTTGAAGACATTATTAAATATGATAGTTTAAAAGAAGGGTATCAGTATAATTTTGAAGATTTGGTTTATGATAATTATGGGTTTAGTACTTATGGTCCTTTACTTACAACAGGCAATTATAAAACGGAATTATTAAGGAAAACGGGATTTACAATAACGGAAAAGAAACCGTATGTTGATATGGAATTTAATTCCTTTAGTATTAAATTAGTTAAAACATTAACTTATTATAATTTAGATATTTATCGTTATTTAATTGGGCGAGTAGGTCAAACAATATCACCAGAATATTGGAAAGGCAAATATAAAGATCATGAATATATTATCTTTAATATTTTAGATAAAGTATATAATGATTCTGGTTATTCCCCTTTAAAAAGAATGTATGTATTAAAAAATATTATTTCTTCAATGGTTGATTCTCAAATATTTATGTATGATACTATTTGTAAATGGGAAGAAATAGATGAATTTTTGGCTAAATTAAAAAAATATCCTGAAGCTTATGATTATAGTATGAAATTCATTGAAAAAAAAGATGGTAATTGTCGGTTAATTTTGCATTATTATAAAAATTGGTTAAGATTGCATCGTAAAACTCCAATTATTATTCCGGAAAAAAGGGAAAAATTAAGTGATGTCAAAGAAGAACCAGTTAAAAGAAGTTTTAAAGGTCAAATAAAAAGAGTTATTAAAGCTATTATGCCATATGGTTTATTGGTATTTATAAGAAGATGGCGGGAAAAATAATAATATAATTAAGGAGATTAAGATGAAAAAGAAAGTGATAATTATTGGGGCAGGTCCCGCTGGTTTAACGGCCGGATATACGCTTCTTAAAAAAAGTAAAGATTATGATGTAACTATTTTAGAAGAAACCAAAGAAATTGGTGGTATTTCGAGAACAGTTAAATATAAGGGAAACCGAATGGATATTGGTGGGCATCGCTTTTTCTCTAAAGATGATGATGTTATTAAATTTTGGGAAGAAGTAATGCCAACGCAAGGTAAACCTTCTTATGATGATAAAAAATTAAAGAGAAGTAAAAATTTAGCGAAGAAAGGTCCTGATCCCGAAAAAGAAGATCGTGTAATGTTAGTTCGAAATCGGGTATCTAGAATTTATTATTTAAAGAAATTTTTTGATTATCCGATTAGTATGAAATGGCAAACATTTAAAAATATGGGATTTCTTAGAACTTTTGAAGCTGGTTGTAGTTATTTAAAATCAACGGTTATTAAAAAAGAAGAAGACTCTTTAGAAAATTTTTATATTAATCGGTTTGGTAAAAAATTATATAGTATGTTTTTTGAAAAATATACCGAAAAATTATGGGGAAGACATCCTTCACAAATATCAGCTGACTGGGGTAGTCAACGGGTAAAAGGTTTATCAATTTCTGCCGTCATTAAAGATATGTTTAAAAAGTTTTTCCACCTTAATAGTAAGGAAGTGGAAACTTCTTTAATTGAAGAATTTAAATATCCTAAATATGGTCCTGGTGAATTATGGGAAATGGTAGCCAAAGATTTTGCAAAAATGGGAGGTCATCTTCTAAAAGATCATAAAGTTATCAAAATTAACCAAAAGAATAATCAAATTAATTATTTAATTTGTGATGTCTTAGGAAAAGAAGAAAAAATAGAAGGCGATATATTTATTTCTAGTATGCCTTTAAAAGATTTAATTGAAGGATTAAATGATGTGCCTAAAGATATCTATAAAATTGCCACCGGTCTTCCTTATAGAGATTTTGTTACAGTAGGACTTTTAGTTAAAAAGTTAAATTTAAAAAATGAAACTAATATTAAAACAATCAATAATATTGTTCCTGATTGTTGGATATATGTGCAAGAACCAGATGTTAAATTAGGTAGAATTCAAATCTTTAATAATTGGAGTCCTTATATGGTTAAAGATATTAATAAAACGGTTTGGATTGGCTTAGAGTATTTCTGTAATGAAGGCGATGAATTTTGGAACTTAAGTGATAAAAAATGTATTGATTTTGCTAAGGATGAATTAATTAAAATGGGTATAATTACGGAAGCTGATGTGTTAGATTTTCATCGTGAAAAAGTAAAAAAAGCTTATCCTGCTTATTTTGATACCTATAAAGATATTAATGAATTAATTCGTTATTTAAATAAAATTAATAATCTTTATTGCGTTGGTAGAAATGGTCAACATCGTTATAATAATATGGATCATTCAATGGTAACTTCTTTTGAAACAGTTAATAATATTTTAAATAATGTTAAAAATAAAGATAATATTTGGAATGTTAATACAGAAAAAGAATTCCATGAAGAGAAAAAAGTAACGGAATAAATTAAGGTATAAGATGAAAAAAATAAAAGTAATGAGTATTTTTGGAACTAGACCAGAAGCTATTAAAATGGCACCCCTAGTTAAAGAGTTAGAAAAAAGAGAAGAAATCGAAAGCATTGTTTGTGTAACAGCTCAACATAGAGAAATGCTTGATCAAGTTTTAAAGACGTTTAATATTAAACCTGATTATGATTTAAATATTATGCAAAAGGGTCAAACTTTAGGGGACATTACAATTAAAGCGTTAAAGGGATTAGAAAAAATCATAAAAGAAGTAAAACCAGATTTAGTATTAGTTCATGGTGATACGACAACAGCTTTTGCCGGATCCTTAGCGGCGTTTTATAATGCAGTTTCCATTGGACATGTGGAAGCAGGACTTAGAACTAATGACAAATATAGTCCTTATCCAGAAGAAATGAATCGACAAATGATTGATCGGATGAGTGATATGTTATTTGCCCCGACTGATGTTAGTAAGAATAATTTACTTAAAGAAAACATAAAAGCTGAAAATATTTATGTTACGGGTAATACAGTGATTGATGCATTAAAAACAACGGTCAAAGAAAATTATCATCATCCCGAGTTAGAATGGATTAAAGATAAAGAAAGAATGATTTTACTTACTTGTCATCGAAGAGAGAATTTAGGAAAACCCATGGAGAGAATCTTTAAAGGTATAAAAAAAGTGGTGGAAGAAGTTCCTGATGTTAAAGTAATATATCCTATCCATTTAAATCCTTTAGTAAGAGATACTGCGAATAAAATCTTTAAGGGAATAGATCGCGTTAAATTAATTGAGCCTTTAGAAGTTCATGACATGCATAATTTTCAAAATAAAGCTTACCTTGTTTTAACTGATTCAGGAGGATTGCAAGAAGAAGCACCATCTTTAGGAAAGCCTGTCTTAGTATTAAGAGATACTACTGAAAGGCCAGAGGGAATAAAGGCTGGTACTTTAAAATTAGTTGGTACTAGGGAAGATGCTATATATAAAGAGTGCAAGAAGTTATTAAAAGATTCTAAAGAATATGAAAAGATGAGTAAAGCTTCTAACCCTTATGGTGATGGTAAGGCTAGTCTTTATATTGTTGATGCAATTATAAAGAGATTTAAATAGCTATTTTAGCTTGAAAGAAGGTTAGAATGAAAGATAAAATATCTAAGTTAGTTAATGTCTATAAAAAGTATGGTTTATGGGGATTTATTAAAAAATGCTATCGCTATATTGTTGCTAATTATTTAGATAAAATTAGTTTGCTGGTTTTTCTAAATCCATATAGATATCATAAAATAATTAAAACATCTTTAGAAGGACAATATGATAGAGTAATATTATGGCGAAGTAGTTTTGGCTATAATGTACCTCTTTTTCAAAGACCTCAACATATCGCTAATAATTTAGTTAAAAATAATTCTTTAGTTTTTTATGAAGTAACAACGATGACGGATAAAGTTAAAACAATAAAAAAACATCATGATAATTTATATTTATTTAATTTTAATAATATTTTGCTCAATAGAATATTAATGAAGGAACTAGCTAAAATAAATAAGCCAAAATATATTCAACTTTACTGTACTGATTGGAAATTAACGGTGCAAAATATTGAAGATTATTTAAAAAAAGGATTTAAATTAATCTATGAATATGTCGATCATTTAAGTCCTATTTTAGCCGGCACCAAAGACTTACCTAAAAACATTCAAGATAAATTTGATTATGTTATGCATAATCCTTCTGTTTATGTAGTTGTTACAGCTGAAGAATTAAAAAAAGATGTGGAAAAAAGACGAGGTAAAGAAAATTTAGCTTATTCTACGAATGGAGTTGATTATGCTTTCTTTCAAAAGATGGAAGATTATCCTTTAGAAAAAGAATACTTAGATATTATTAATAATGGTAAGATAAATATATGTTATTATGGAGCTTTAGCTAAATGGTTTGATTATAATTTAATTAAAAAAGTAGCTAAAACCGATAAATATAATATAATTTTATTTGGTTTAAAATATGATGATTCATATGATTTAAATAAAATGGATGAAGTAAAAAATGTTTATTTTTTAGGTGCTAAAGATTATCAAGTATTAAAATATTATGCTAAAATGAATGATATTTTAATTATTCCTTTTTTAATTAATGATATTACTAAATCAACTAGTCCAGTTAAAATATTTGAATATATGGCTTTATCATTGCCTATTGTAACGACTGATTTATTGGAATGTCATAAATATAAGTCAGTTTTAATTGGGAGTGAAAAAGAGTTTTTAAAAAAATTAGAAGAAGCTTATAAATTAAAAAATGATCAAAAATATAAAAAATTATTACAAAAAGAAGCAAAGGAAAATGATTGGCAAAATAAAGCTAAAATTATTGTTGATTTAATTAAAAAAGATGAGTAATAAGCACAAAAGAATTATTTGTTCATATAATTTACTAGAAGGTGAAGTATGAATTTAAATGATTCTTTTTTTAATAAGGTCGAAAAAAAGACGAAAGTAGATAAAAATACTATTATTAGTTTGGCTCAAAAATTACAAAATGGTAATATGAAAGATGAGAAAACTTTAAGAGAGGTAATTGATACATTAAGCCAGATGACAGGAAAAAAAGTAAGTAAAGAACAGAGTGACAAAATAATTTCTAAAGTAGTAGGGGGAGAAGTCCCAAAAAATATTGATAAGATGTTTTAAAATATTGCAATATCTTGTTTTTTGTGATAATCTAATATAGTAAGAATAAAGAGGTGTAACCTAAATGGAAGAATTTTTAAATAAATTATATAATTACGAATATTTTGGAACTTATTTGATGATTTCAATCGCGGTTTTAGTTTTGCTCTTTATTATCATTTTAATTTTTGGCAAAAAAGATCAAAAAAATAGAGAAATTGAAGCAACTAAAAAGTTACAACAATTAAATCCAGAAACAGGAAATCAAGTTAGTAATGAAAATAGTGAACTTAATGCCTTTAAGGAAACTAGCACGCCTCTTAGTGTAGAAGCTCCCGTTAATGCTATGAGTCTTAATGAAGCTCCGCTTAATCCTGAAGTTAAATCAAATGATATTTTAGAACCGAAACTAGAAAACGAAACAATTGTGGTTCCTAATCCTAGTAATAATCAAATTATTCCAGATACCATAAATACTCCTCTTAATGAAATGTCAGTTAATAATATGAATGTTGATAATATGACTTCTCTTAATTCTCCAGTTAATAATCAAGAATTTATTAATCCTGTTATGCCAAATGAAAATTTAGTAAGCGAAGAAAGAAGAGAAGAAGAAAAACCGGTATTAGAAAAAGTAGAAGAACAACCATTTAGCTTTAGTAATGTCGTCGTTGAACCTATAACTCCAGTTATTCCAAAAGAAGATGTTAGTCCATATGAAGCTAAAGAAGTAAGTGTTCCAACTTTTAATTTTAACGATATTGTTTCGAATGAACCCTTAAAAAATCCTGAACCCGTAAATTCAGCAAAAGATATATTTAGTTCAGTTTATGCTCCAAATAGCGAGGTTAAAGAGCCATCACCTGTAGAGATGCCAATTAAAAAAGAAGAAGATGAAGATATTGAATTACCAACATTAAAAAAAGAAGTAGAAGAAATTGAAAAGCCAATTTTAAATGATTATAATTTAAATGATTTAGCTGGCGAATCATATGATATTAATGAATAATGAGCTTGATGCTCATTTTTTTCTGCTTATTCATTTACTAAGTAGCATTATCCGTGATATAATTAGTTTAGATATAGTACGGAGTGTAGGATGATGACAAAACTATTTAAAATATTAAATGTAGTAATCATAACAATGTTTTTAAATATATTTGTAGTTAGGGCTGATGGCTGTAGTAACGTAAGAATTGTTACGGATGGAGTAGGTAGTCCAACTAGTTTTTCTTATGGTTATCAATCTGGCAGTGTTCGTTATAAAATTTATGATTATCGTGTTAGAGTTAATGGAGGTGCTAGTATCAGTGCCTATTGTCATAATCCTGGTATTCATGCTTGGGAAAAAACTAACGAAGTACTAAATTGTGAAAGAGAATTATTTGATCCAACGAATAATAGTGTTAAGCAAAATATTTATGATTCAGGGATCATATATCTTTTAAAATCTGCTCCTAATAAATGGTTAGCCATAAATTTATATCAATTATTATTTTCCGATAGAGTTGATGTTAGATATGCGGAAACTGATATGTATTCTTCTCAACTATATTATTTAGAAAATCAAATCAATAAATATTTAGATGAAAAAAATGAAAATAATAAAGCCAAAAGATTAAGAGAAAAAGTAAGTGCCTTAAAGAAAACATATGGCTCTAGTATAGGGAAAAAATATAGTGGCGTCAGTAGATATAATGATTCTAATGGTGTAGATAGCGCTATGGATTATGTTTTAAATGCCCTTGATGTTGCCATTGATTACGCAAATAATGGAGGACCAACTGTCAAAATAGGTAATCCAACCAGAAAGAAAGCTAATACGGAAACAGAGTTAAGATCAACTTTTACTTATAAAATAGATATTAAAGAGTTTGCTGAAAATAGTGAAATTTATTTATCTTATAATTGTACAAGAGGCTGTAATATTGCTGATGTTAAATTTTATTTAAATAATGAAGTAAAAAGTGCTTCTGAATTAAGTAATACAAATTTAGTCAAATTAGTTCAAAATAATAGTTCAAGTAAAAAATATTCAGGAACGGTTGAATTTGTTATTGAGTATAGTGGTCCAGTTAGAGAAGATTGTGATGAAACTAGATATAAAATAAGTTTAAAATATCGAGATGAAGCTTTAGCTGCCGAAGCATATGAGGTTGATGAGTGTTCTAATGTTGAAAAGTGCCAACGACTTTATGTTTTAGCAGGGAATAATACCCAAAATTATCGAACAACGGATATAGAAAATCAATTTCAATTATGTTCTACTTCTAAAGAAGTTGGAGAATGTAAGACTTATGTTGGTGATGCTTCTTGTGTCCCTTGTGAAGAAAATGATAATAAAGTAGAAATAAAAGAAGGTTATGATACGGAAGATGTATGTACTGAACCAACTGAAGATGATTTAAACATTAAAAAATGTGTTGCTAGTAATAGTGCCAGAGATACATCGGGAAATACTCATAAAAGTAATGATTATACAAGTGAAGCAGGCAGTGGCAATTTTGCTGGTACTGATGGAGGTAATGGTATTTATTGTAAAGAAGATTATACTTTAACCTTACCAGGTTCAAGAAAAGTAGATGCCGGAAGATATTTTGTCCTTCGTTCACAAATTGAAGGAACTAAGTCTTGTTATTCAACTAGAATAAAAGATAATACTGCGACTAATTCGTCTGTCAAAGCGGCAGCTCAAAGTACAGTGAATGTCTATAAAAACTATGCCAAAGCCAAAGCTTTACTAGAGTGCTTAAATGGAGGCGGAAGTGGTAGATGCCATGTGTCTTCGTTTTATACCAGCGGCGGTGTCTGCCGAACAAGACCCGTAACAAGGAAACGTTATGCTCAAAAAGAAGAAGATGAACCGTGTCCTGAAGGTTATACAGAAACTACGTTTGCTGGCAAGCCTACTTGTGAACAAGAGTATACAGACATTGATAGAATTTATTATTTAGTACCTGGTATTGATGTTTATTGGGATTATACATATTATAATGGTAACTCTTGCACACCAGTAACAGAAAATGCTTTTAAAACTTGGACAACTAGTAATCGTGGTAGATGGCTATGTTTAAATGATGATGAGCTAGCTGATTCTAAATTTATGGAAGAACTTTATAATAGTGTAGATGAATTAACTCCGTCCTTAGAGCGAGAATTAGGAGAAGAAGCTAATTTTACTTGTAACTGTACTGGCGATCCTTCTAAAGGTCCCGTTGATTGCCCTTGTTCTGGCCGGGGAGCCACTGGATTTACCGCAGGTCTTGGTACAGGAGGAATGTGGTCAATTTTAAAAAATTATAATAAAGTCATTGGTTTTTATACTGGCGGCTCTGATATTGGTGGAGGTACGGTAACTGAAGGAGGCGGAGGTTACTCTGGAACTGGTGAAGGATCTTACGGAGTTACTTTAAATCCTAATCCATTTGGAGGCTGGCAAGTTGGTTATAACTTTAATCCAGAAATGCATTTTTGGTATCAAGAAAGATATATGAAAAATGTTTTAACTGATACTTTAGACCGTTATGATGAATCTATTGAAAGATTGGCGCCTTTATATTGTACGGGTGATGTTTCTGATGACTATGAAGAATGTTCTGGTCTTGGAGGATGGAAAAAATCTTTAAGCTTAGGGGCAATCGGAGATACAAGTGCCGATATTTATCAAGACCGAGCTTGTGCTTGTACAACAGAAGGATGTAAATGGTATACCTATGCTATTGCTAATGTTAAATATATTAAACAAACTGCTAAAGCTGAAGCTAAATTTGTAACACCTACCCAATTTTATAACATTTATCCAACCGGAGCAGTTCCTGTCGGATTACCAGGCTTAGAAATTGATAATGCGACAGTAATGGAAAATGGCTTACCAGTTGAGTTAGGTAGTGAAAGTGGGGGAAAAGTTTACTTATTATGGTATGAAAATTTAGGTGAATACTATAATGGTGATACTTTAGGAAGAATTTGGGGTAATTATAATAGTGTGGTAGCTACAACCTTACAAGCGAGTGAAGCATGTCGAACTGAGAGATCTTCAATTATTTTTGAAGATGAAACAAATGATGTTTACCATGATGAAGGACTTTATAAATGCCGTTATGATGTTAACGAATGTAGTCAATGTAAAGAAGAAGTGGACAATTATTGTGACCCAGCTTGTCCAAATGATCCTGATTGTCCAAGTTCTGGCAGTTGTTCTAGTGTAAGTGATGGTATGTGCAAAGCTGGTTGTCCTGCCGATCCGGATTGTTATTGTGCATCTTGCCCTCCGGATATCAAAAACAGATGTGCTGTTTTAAAAGATGAAAATGGAGGAAGTCATTATTATGATAGAACCGGTAAAGAAACTAGTATGGGAACATATTATTCTCAATGTTGTCCAAATGGTAGATGCCAAGTAAATTGTAAGAGTTGCTTGTTTGATGGTACTGATCTAAAAGCTAGTTATAGACAAATAACAAATGAGGACTTAAACCCTAATGATCGTTCTTTAGGTACTAACTGGGCTTGGGATAATAATATCAATACGGCCATTGAATTAAAAGCTTATGTAACAACTAAAGAAATTGAAGAAAATAGTAATTCAATTTATGAAGTTGATTTTGAAAATACTTCAGATGAACAAGATTTTGCCATGCAAGTTACGATGGATCCAAAAGCTGTAAATTGGATTAGAGATTATAATCAAACGGCTTCGGGAGGATATCTAAATAATACTTTAGAGTGCTATGATCTAGAAGTTGGGGAAAATATTTACGATAATGTTTATTGCTATAGTACTTTCATTGATGAAATGATTAATGATAATGTTGGTAATATTAAAATTGCAGGAGCTGAAAGACCAATGGATGAAAATGGCCGAAAAGCTTATAGTAATGGTTATTTTATAAGTTGGCAAACTGATAATATTAATACCCAAGAATGGGAAGTAAGAACCGAAAGAGGAATTGAATACTATACATCTAATTTTGGTATGGTATACGATAAGACAGCAAATAAAGATGTAGATTATCGGGTTGGACCTTCTTGGAAATAAAAAAATAAAAAAAATCAAGTAATAGCCTTGATTCTTCTTAGAACATGTAGTATTATTTATTTAAATAGAGAGTGGTAGTAAATGAATAGAAACAAAGATATCTTAAAATATTGTCCTAATTATTATACTATAATCAATTTTGATTTTAAGGAAAGTGATTTAGTAAGTGATAGATTAATAAAAGTTTATAAAAGCTATATCTTTTCTATCGATGAAAATAATTTAGATGATATTAAAAGAGTCCAAGAGTTAGATAGAGTTTTAGCTAGCTACATTAAGGATTATTTATTTAGAAGCACTCTGCAAAAAGAAATTGTAACTGTAAAAATTCAAAAAGATACTAATATTTTAAGAACTTTAGTAGATATAATTATTAAAATATTTACTAATTATGAAGAATATACAACGAGAAAAATTTATATAAGTAAATGGATTTAAGATAAGGAAAGTTAATCTTTTCTTATTTTTTTTAAGTAAAAGAAAAGGGTAATAAAAAGAAGAAAGAAAATAAATAAGACAAGAGGATAAGAATAGAAGACGGTAATGATAAAGCGATAGTTGCTGCCTACGATGAAAATACTTAAGATGATGGTTATAAAGATTGCTAAGTAATAATAGATAGATTTGTATTTATGAGGGAGGATTTCTTTAACATTAAAAGTTAAAGTTGAAAGTGTTATAAACATATCAAAATACCATATAAAAGTTGAAAGATTTTCAATGTTTTCGATAAAATCAAGAATTTTAATTTGTTTTAAAACAGCATATTCAGGGAAACTATAAATTCTAATTAAAGGTTCACCTAAACATAAAATGGTTGATAAAGTAATTAAGAAGAGCATTAAACTAGAGATAAGATAAACTTTAAGTTCATATTTAAAATTATAATTATTAAAATTTAGAGTAATAATATTAGGTATTGTAGTAATGGATGCATAAATTAAAGAAGCTTTAATAATACCTTTTGAATTATTAGATAATATTGGTGTAATGGCTTTAAAGTCGATATATTTAATCAGGGCAAAGATATAAATAATGATGGTAAAAATACTGATGACAAAAAGAAGATTACTTAAAGTTTCTAAAACTCTTTTTTCTTTATAAGTAAGATATATAGCTAAGAATAAGAAAGGTAAAATAACAATTATTTTTGGAGTGTATAGAAGATAAAAAGAGTTAACAAACATAGGAAGTAAAATTAAAATAATGGTTATTAAATAAAGATAAAAGAGAAAGAAAATAAATAAATAAAATTTGCCTAAATAACTATTTTTTAAAGTTTCTTTTAGATTGTTATCTTTTAGACATTCTTTAATTTTACTATAAATAAAGAGAATAATAATTCCTAGCATGGTGCCAAGGATAAGAGATATCCAAGCATCTTTAGAGGCATTTTTAAAAAGTAAAAAGAAACCAATTCCAAACATTGAAGAACTAGAAATAAAATAAGTTAATTTATTTTTCATTTTCCACCTCAAAGATAAAGCCTTTTGTATTAATTTTTAAATCAACATTAACAGAAACGTCACTTGTTTGCCATAAATTATGATTTTCTTTGCGAAACTTTTTATAATACATTTCTTGAAAGCCTAAAATATCAGTTTGGTTTTGTTGTAATTTTTTGATAAAATCCTTTACTTTTTCTTTTATTAAAAGGGCAAAATCTTCATTTAATTTTTGATATGATTTTTCATCTTTTAAATTAAAATCAGCACTGTTATCTAAAATTTTACCATCGAGTTTTAAATCTAGAGTAATTTTATCATTGGTAATAGCTGTCTTAGTTTGGGAATGACTAATATTAATAGTTATGTTTCCCGTGGGATAATTTTTAGTAAATTTTAAAGCAAAAACATCATTAGTTAATAAATTAAATAAGGGAGATTCTTCTTTAGTTAAAGTATTTTGAAAATAAAAGCCTTTAAAAAGATAAAATTCGTCTAAAGATATCTCATCATTTTCATTTATAGTAAGAGAACTTAAAACAACATCCGTTCGCGGACTAACAAATTGCGCTAAAACTTTTTGAAATGTTTTAGTTGTTGCTAAATTATTATTATAGACTTCATTATTTAAAAGATTAATAATGAAATCACTTACAACAGGGATGTTTTCACTATTATGTTTTAAAATATCTTCGGGACTAACTTTTTTCGCCACCACACTGATGAATTCATCTCGAATATCAGTATCTCTTAAGAGAAAATCACTAATTTCATCAAGGTGATCTTTAATGACGCTTTCACTTAAGATTACTACTTTTAGATGAGCAAAATAAGGCTTTTTCCCAACCTTATAATTAGTGGCCGTAAAAGCATCAACTATTTTTTCACCCATTCCTTTCACGGTAAAACTTTTCATCGCTGTATTTTCTTCCGTTTTAATATCGTTTAAAATTTCATAAGTTAAAATGAAATCATTATCTTGATAATCAATACCAATGCCACTTATAATAGCTAAATTATTAAGTTCAATATTGTCATAACAGCCTCCTAGAAGGAGGGAACTAATGATTAAAATAATTATTTTTTTCATGAAAATTTTCCTCTCGTTAAATTTTTATTAGTAATAAGTCGACTTCTTTTGGTATTTTTTATATCTTTTCTTTTTAAAACTGATTGATAAAAATATTCTTTATTATAAGGAGCAATCGGGGCAAAAAAAGGAGCATTTAAAGATTTTAAAGAAATTAAATTGATTAATAAGAGCATGGCACAGAGGAAGATACCGTATAAGCCAAAAAAGGCAGCGAAGAATAAAAATAAATAGCGGTAATATCTTAAAGCATTATTAATCTCTAATTCTGTAAATATTAAACTAGTAATAAAAGTAAAGGATGCGACAATGATAGCGATGGGAGAAACAAGTCCGGCATTAACCGCGGCATCACCAATTATTAAAGCTCCTAAAATGGAAATAGCGGAGCCAAAATTAGAAGGGAATCTTAAATCACTTTCTCTTAAGACATCACAAATAAAAAGTAACATGATTATTTCGACAATACTAGGAAAAGGAACACCAGATCTCTGGGTACTAAAATTAATTAGTAAACTAGCCGGGATAGTTTCTTGATTATAATTAATGATTGCAATATATACGCCTGGAGTAATCATAGACATAATAAAGGAAAATAGCCTTAAAAGTTTTATAAAAGCAACATTGATACTTTTAACATAATTATCGTTAACAGGATTAATAAAATCAATTAAAAAAGTAGGAAGAATAAGAGCAAAAGGCGAAGTATCCATCATGATAACAATTTTTCCTTCTAAAAGAGCATTAACAGCTAGATCTGGTCTTTCAGTTCTTTTAATCGTAGGGAAAACGGTTTTGTTTTCACTTTCTAAATAATTAATAATCGTCCCTTGATCAATCACACCATCGACATCAATTTTTTTTAATTTTTCCTTAATAATATTAACATTTTGTAAATCAGCAATACTATCAATATAATTAATGCTAATAGTAGTTTTTGTAATTCTGCCCATGACCATTTCAATAGTTTTTAAAGTATGGCTTTTGATTCTTCTTTTAATAAGTCCCATATTAATTTGATAATTTTCATTAAAAGAATCTTCGGGTCCTAAAAGAGATGGTTCTCTTAAAGATTGAGTAATACTTCGATTTAAATCCCCTCGGGCTTCAATAGCTATAATTTTATTTTCAAAAATGACAATGGCAAAACCATTCGTCAAATAAAATTCAATTTGATCTTCTTCGGTAATATTAATGGCATTAGGACCGGGAATAGAGTTTTCAATATCTCGAGTTTTTTTAAAAGTTAAGTTTTTTAAAATATATTCATTGATTTTATCAGATGAACAAACCGTTTCAATAAAAATGACATAAACTGATTTTAAGAAGTTAATTTTAACTTCTTTTATTTTTAAATCAGGTGTTTTAGAAAATTCTTTTTTTATTCTTTCTACAATTTTATTCATCTTATCTTCCTCTTCTTAAATTTATTATTGGCAAATTTAACCAATTTAATACTTAAAAAAATTGACAGGAAGAAAGTATTTTAATATAATATTTTCTGCTTTTTAGGGGGCGTAAGTTATGTTAGAAAATATAGAGCAAACTTTAAATAAATATTATTTTGAGTTAGAAAGTAAAAAAAGAGAATATATAGAAATCTATGAAGGCGCTAGGGAAGGGATAGCTTATACGCAAAAGCTTTTAAAAATGACTTATGAAGAAGCAGAAAAAGAAAAAAGAACCATAAGTATTTATGATCTCGCTAGAATTTTAAGATTTGCTAGTTTAACTATGTGGGAAAAAATGCAAGTGGTTATTCATTTTTTAAAGTTAAATATTTATGCGGGTATTATGGAAGAAGAATATGCTCTTGATAAGAATATAATCTGTGCTTATCCCTTTAAAACAATGAATAAGGAAAGAATAAAAAATCTTATAGAAAGTGGCGACTTTTTAAAATTAGTTGAAGCAAAAGCAAGAGAATTATCCCCTAATGAAAGATTGGAGCAAGAAGAAATTAAAGAAGCACTTAAAGAATCAGGGAGAAATATTCTTAATACAGCTTTAGCTCACCGGCAAATAAAAGAACATTTTTTTGACAAATATCCTTATTTAACTAAAGAAGATATCGATATATTTGTAGAGTGTTTAGCTTCTTTAGGAATGTCTTTAGATATATGTGAAGGTTTTAAAGTTTTTTTAAATCAAGAATGGGAGAATCAAAAATTAAGAGTTCCTTCTTATGAGGATAGTTTATTGAGTAAATACTATAATGGTTTAAAACAAGCATCTAAAATATATGAAAAGAGTGTAGCCAATTTTGAAAATACTTTATATAAAATGGCAACTAAGCAAGTATATCGAAAATTAGCATCAGGCAATAGACGCATTACATCTAAAATGGCGAGTGTTATTGCTTCAGGTACAGCTGATTTTGATGATTATATTACAGACGCGGAAAAAGCTATTGCTTCTATTTCCGTCTATGGAGGAGGAGTTTACAATTGGCTTTCTTATCCAGAGATGAGTAGATTTAGTAATTTATTAATCGCTGATTTTGCCTCATTAAGTGAAACAATTAGTCAAGCATCCTTTACCAAAAGTGAACTTTCCGATTTTATCTTTCTAATTATTAAAAGAGATATTGAACTAGGTATATTAGATGAAAAAGGAAGTTTACAATCAGATGAATTTCTTAGCTATGAAGATGACGTCCTTAGTGCTTGCCGGGAAGGCCGATTTTGGGAAATGATTTTAAAAAATGAAAATCATCATGAAGTAGCGAAGTCTCATCTATATTGTCCCCTTGATTGTGAAAAAGATGATCTAAAATGGCCTTTACTTCAAGAACAAATTAAAATTATTGCGGAAATATATTTTGCTAAAGATAAACTTACGAAAGAAGATATTACGAAAATTTGTGAATCTCTAACATCTTTAGGCTTTTCGAAAGCTCATGTTGATGCCGTCGAATCAACTTTAGTTAAAAGAAATTTACGGAAGGAAAAAGAGAAAAAAGAAGATAGCATTACTATTCAAAAGTCTTTAATTACATTAAGACCTCTTATTAGTAAGAAAGAGTATAACCGCCTTTGGAATGAATTAAATGAATGCTATAATTTTGATCAAATGATCCCTTTTAGATATTTAAGTGAAGAAGAAATAATTACTTGTGTTTATAAGTTAAAATATTTAAATTTTGCGGATGCTGTTATTTTAAAATTTTTAGAAACTTCCCTTAAGTATAATAAAACAAATTCTTTTAATGCGATCGTTAAGTATAAAGATACTTATGCCAAAATTAAATATTTTTTAGAAAATTATCCTGAAGATGAAAAAATAAAAGAAATTGCTTTAGAACTAGATGAAGCATTAAAAAAAGCCGGCATTAGTAGTGATGAAGATTTTGAATTTTATAAAGAATATATTGATATGGAGCTAGCTTCTTTTACAGATGCCACTTTTCATAACTATGAATATGAAATAGAAATGGCTAAACTTCTTTAAAGATATCTCTTTTTTCTTTTTTGAAGTTGTGTTATATTTATATTTATGGAAATAGATATTGTAAAAATGGATAACTTAGGAAGAGGAATTGGATATTTAAATAACAAAATTATTTTTGTCCCTAAAAGTTTTCCTGGTGATAGATTAAAAGTAGAAATAGTTAAAGAAAAGAAAAATTATTTGGAAGGAAAAATAGAAAAGATAATCACTCCTTCTAAAAAGAGGGTAAAACCTATTTGCCCTTATTTTTTAGAATGTGGTGGTTGTGATCTTTTGCATATTCCTTTAAGTGAAGCGCTTTTTTATAAATTAGAAAAAGTTAAGGCTATTTTAAAAACTTTTGGGATTAATTATGAAGTTAAAAAAATAATTAAAAGTAAAGAAAGATATAATTATCGTAATAAATTATCTTTAAAAGTAGTGAATGGAAAAATATCTTTTTATGAAAGTGAAAGTCACCGGGAAGTAGAAATATCTTCTTGTTATTTAGCCAAAACTAAAATTAATGAATTAATAAAAGATTTAAGTAAATTAAGAATCCAAAATGGATTAATAACAATTAGAGTTAATTATAAAAATGAAATTATTCTCATTATTAAAAGTAAAGATGAAGTAAGTATTCCTAAAACATTAATCAATAATTATTCTCTGGTCGGCATTATATATAATGATAAATGTTTGTATGGAGAAGATTATTTTATGGAAAAAGTTTTAGACTATATCTTTAAAGTTAGTTATAATTCTTTTTTTCAAGTTAATCTTTCTATATGTGAAGAATTATTTAAACTAGTTTCTAAATATACTATTAATAGTTTAAAAGTTTTGGATTTATATTGTGGGGTAGGTACTCTTAGTGTGGTAGCTAGTGGAAATGCACAAAAAGTTGTCGGCATTGAAATTGTCGAAAATGCTATTAAAGATGCTAATTTAAATAAAAAAATTAATAACTTAAATAATTTGGAATTTATTTGTGATAATACTAGTTGGGCTGTTAATAAAATAAATAGTGAGTATGATACAATTATTTTGGATCCTCCGAGAAGTGGAGTTAGTAAAAGGGTTATAGAAAAAATAAAAGAGGCGAAGATAGCTAAAATTATTTATATATCTTGTGATCCTTTTACTTTAGGAAGAGATTTAAACTTATTATTAGATCTTTATCAAATCCAAGATTTTGTTTTATTAGATATGTTTCCTAATACAAAACATGTAGAAAGCTTTTGCATTTTAAATTTAAAGGGATGATTTAAATGAATTATAAAGGAAGTATTGGGATATTTGACTCTGGTATTGGTGGGGTAACAGTCTTAAAAGAAATAATTAAACTTCTACCTTTAGAAAACTATATTTATGTAAGTGACTCTAAAAATAATCCCTATGGGGATAAAGAAGAAGATAAAATAAAAGATATTTGTGATCATATTGTAGAATTTTTGTTAAATAAAAATTGTAAAATTATTGTTATTGCTTGTAATACAGCGAGTGCGATTGCATCTTCTTTTTTAAGAGAAAAATACCCTCATATTATATTTATTGCTATTGAGCCAGCTTATAAAATGGTTTATGATTTTGCTTACCAAGAACCAACTCTTATTATGGCTACAAAAGGAACAATGGTAAGTGAAAAGTTTCATTTGCTATTAACCAAATATAATAATGGGCAAACTTATTTACTTTCTTGTCAAGGTCTAGCTGATTTAATCGAAAAGGGGGATCAAAAAGCTATTTTAAATTATTTACAAGTTCATTTAAAAAAATATCAAGGTAAAGTAAAAAATGTTGTTTTAGGTTGTACGCATTATCCTTTAATAAAGAAAGAAATTAATAAAGTTTTAAAAGATGTTCAATTTTTTGATGGATCTTTAAGTGTGGCTAAACATTTAGCTACCGTTTTAACTGAAAATAATTTATTAAATAAAGAAGGGGGAAAGATAGAGTTTATTGATACTTCTAATTCAAAAGAGAAAGAAAAGAGATTTTATGATTTATTAAATTTGTAAAGTTTAAACAAATTATTTTAACAATGAATAAAATGATGCTATAATAATTATAGAGTAGAAAGTGATTATATGGCTATTGAAGAATGCTTTAAACAAATGAATTATGTAGATGCTGTTTTTAATCCAATTCCGGCGTATGATGGGTATTGGACTTTTTCTCTTAATAATTTGTTTGAGAATTCCTTAAAAGAAGAGGGAGAATTAAAATTTGCCAAATTTTATCAAAAAACTTATCAAGAACCTCTTTTAGCTATTTTTCAAAATCCAGATATATTAAAAAACTTAGCTTATATGGTTTCTCTTCCTAAGCAAAATCGAATAGGAAGAACTTTAAAGTACTCTGAACATCATTTTTATGTTTCTTTAATTGAAATGGTTAATCATCATTTAGATAGATATGGTAAAAGTAAAGAAGAACAACGAAACTTTATTAATGGTTTAATTGATGAGTATTCTAAAGGAAGAGATGCTATTAATACAGCTTTAATGGAAGCTTTTAAAGCTAAGAATATAAAATTAAAAGATGTTATTGATAACGAATTTAATTCTGAATTTTTTGAAGCCGCGCGGGAAGATTATGAAGTATATAATCACGGAGAAGAATTTGCTATTTATTTAAAGAATAATTATAAATTAGTCGAAGATATTATTAAGGGTTTACCTAAATTAGGCAATTTTTTTGATCAAGAAATAGATTATACGGCTTTAGCTAATTGTTTTGACCCAGATACTTTTTGCTTAATGTTTGCTAAAATAATATATGAATATTCTATAAGTAGACAAGAAGATACTTTACCCAATTGTTATCAATATCTTATGTTTTATAAAAAAGCCATTGAAGAGATGGTTAAAACAAATAAAAAGTATGATCCAAGGATAACTTTTATTTTACCTAGTCAAGCTAAATTAAGAAGATATTCCCGATGGAATTTTCATGAAGAATATTATGCTTTATTAAATACTCATCCTGAGATAAAAGAAATAAATATGCCTTTTATTCCTAAGGGTCAAGAAAATATTTATCGAGATATAAACTTTATGGCTAAGTTTAATCATTTATATGATCAAGATATCTCTTTAAATTGGGAATTTCTGCCGGAAGGAGTTAGAATACCTAAAGGAGAATATCAAAAAGCACCAAAAGGAAATGCTAGTAAAAAGAGCCGTGATGAATTAATTAAAGAGGTTAATGAGAGAATTGTTACCTTAGAAAATTCGGGATTTGTAGGAAGACCTTTTAAAGGACTTTCGCAAGGATTTAATGGCTACTATGCTTTTTTCTATCCTAATGGAGTCGTAATTTTAGAAATGTTTTGGGAAAAAGAAAATGTTCCGGCAGTGGGAAGAGCTACCTATGTTATGAATATTGATAATTTTTTAGAAATGAGTAAAATGCCTAAAATTGATTTAGTTAGTTATATAAAAACTGTTCCTAATTGTAAAAGATTATATCATACTTCTTTTGAATTTTGGCAAACAGGAGTATATGAGGCGATAAATAATCCGAATATGAATGAAAAAATTGCCACAGTTGTGGAATTTATGAATAGTCTAGAAAGTGAGAAATTAGAGCATGAATAATATATTTATTTATCGCAAATTATTAGATTATATAAAAAAAGAAAGAGAAGCTTTTGATATTTTAGTAAATGCTGATAATACTTTAGGATTAAGTCCTAGTAGTAATGATATAATTGATTTTTTAGAATTTTCTAATGATGCTAAAACATTAACGGCCCCCATTGCGGGTAATATTCTTTTAACAGAAGGTGATGTTTTAACAACTCTAAAAATAATTCATGATATTATAAACTATGAAGGAGAATTTATCATACATGTTAATGAAAGTAATGTTGGAGTTAATACTTATTTAATTGATCGGGCGAATAAAATATATCAAGATTATAATTTAAATATTAATTTAAAGATTGATTATGCTCCCAATTATAATGCTTATCTAAATAGTTTAGTGTCTATTATTGGTAGTGAAGATTTTGTTAAAGTAGCATCTTTAGATTTTAAAAATGCTAATCAAATAATTATGTAAATTAGCGTCTAGTATAGAGAAAAAATTATTTTCTTTATACTTTTTTTTCATTATTATTAATATAGGAGATGATTATTATGTTTATTGGCGAAGAACCAATTCATATCAATGCTGAGAAGGGGAGTATTGCTCCTTTAGTATTAATGCCGGGGGATCCTTTAAGAGCTAAATATATTGCTGAGCATTTTTTAGATAAAGCCATTTTTAATGAATTTGCTATTAGTAATAAAAATGTAGCTAATTTAAGAAATATGTTGGGCTATACGGGTTTTTATAAAGGAATTAGAGTAACTGTTATGGCTTCAGGTATGGGAATGCCAAGTATGGGTATTTATGCTTGGGAATTATTCCATTATTTTAATGTTGAAAAAATTATTAGAATAGGTACATGTGGAGCGGTTAAACCTACAGTGAGAGTGCCAGAGTTAATATTAGCAACAAGAGCTTATTCTGAATCTAATTTTGCTTATACCTTTAATGATTATAAAGAACACATTACTTATCCATCTAATGCTTTAAATGAAAAAATAAAAAAGACAGCTGAAGAGTTAAATTATAAAATTCATGTGGGAGATATTACCACCATGGATGTTTTTGGCCCATATATTGATTATGATCGCGTTTTAAATAGAATTCCTAAAGAATTAGATATTTTAGGTGAAGAGATGGAAGCTTTTGCTTTATTCCATATTGCCTCTTTCTTTAAAAAAGAAGCTTCTTGTCTTTTAACGGCAGTTGATTCTAAATTTAGTAATACCGTTTTAAGTGGAGAAGAAAGACAAAACAGTTTAAATGAAATGATTACTTTAGCTTTAGAGGCAATTATTAAATAAAAAAATAACCCGAAGGCTATTTATTATATAATTTAATTAGAGCAAGAAAGATATTGTGAAGGTTTTCTAAATCTTCCTTTTTTTTGGCTTCGCATCTAAGAGTTATATTAGGTCCTGTATTACTGCATCTAACATAGGCCCAGGCATCTTTAAAAGTAACTCTTAAGCCATCAATTTCTAAATAATGCCATTTTTTATTATCACAATATTTTCTAATATTTTCAATTACTTCTTTTTTAATTTCATCTTGAGAAGCAAATTTTTCTTCGCTAGTATTATAATAATGAGGAATAGTATTAACAAGGCTACTTAAAGTCTTATCTGTTTTACTAAGAATTTCTATTAATCTTAAAGAAGAATACATAGCACTTTCCGTACTAAATAAACGATCATTTAAGGAAATATGACCAACATATTGAATACCAAAAGGAATATTTTCTCTTAATATTTTTTCTTGGGTATAACTAGTTCCAGTCCGACATATAATTGGCGTTCCTCCTAATCTTTCAATTTCATCTTTAAAGGAAGAAGAACATTTAGGATCATATAAGAACTTTTTTTCTTTAACTTTATCAATAATATTTCTTAAAATTATAATGGCATAATCTTCAATTAAAACTTTATTACCAAGTTCATCAACAATGCCAATACGATCTCCATCGCCATCAAAACCAATTCCTATGTCAGCTTTAATTTCTTTTACTTTTTCTTTTAACATGGAAAGATTTTCTTCAATAGAAGGATCGGGATGATGGCTTGGAAAAGAACCATCAGATTCTTCATTAATAATAGTTAGATCAATGTTTAATTTAGAAAAAATATCTCTAGCAACGATACTAGTTACGCCATTGGCCGGATCAAGAACAACTTTTATTCTTTTTTTGCCAAATTTTAAATTACTGATAACATAATTTATATATTCATCTTTAATATCTTTTTGATAATATTCGCCTTGACCTTTTAAAAAATGACCTTCATCAAGATATTTCTTAAAATCTTTAATCATGCTACCACGAGCATTGGCATATTCATCAAAAGAAAATTTAAAACCATTTTCATCTTTGGGATTATGACTAGCAGTAATCATAATTCCGTATAGATTATTTATATGCCTAGCATAGTAATGCATGGGAGTAGTTGTAATTCCATAATCATAAACCGTAATACCTGTCTCTAATAATCCTTTAATTAAACTATCATGTAAGGCTGGACTAGAAAGACGATTATCCCGAGAAATAACACAAGCTTTCATATCTAAATGTTCTTGCAGATATGAGCCATAACCAAGGCCTATTTGATAAGCTCCCTCTTCATTAATTTCACTTGGTACTTTGCCTCTAATATCATATTCTCTAAATATATTATCTTTCATCTTTAAGCCCCTTTTCTACTTTCTTTTATTTTAGCATAAAACAGAAAAATTTTATAGCTTTAATTTACTAGTTAGAAAAGATTTAAGTTGACTAAAGATTAATTTTTGCATATAATTTAAAGTATGAATTTAAAGGCCGGGAATAAGACAAGTAAATTAAAGAGCTTTTAAAAGAGAGTTAGTGGTTGGTGAAAACTAATAAAAGAATTTAATTTATATCACTTAGGAGCTGTCCTTGGGAAAGAAAGTACTGAGGATTCGCAGCGATGCGTTAAAATAAGAAGATGAATAAAGTTCATAAATTAAGGTGGTACCACGGGAATACTCGTCCTTAAGTTTATGAACTTTTTTTAAAGGAAGGTGTTAGTTTGAAAAAATTTGAAAGTTTGGATAGTAGAGAAGTATCTAAAGTAGAAGAAGCCATCAGAGAAAGATGGATTAAAGATAATATTTTAGATAGATGTATTAAAAATAGAGATAATGATCCATATTGGGTTTTTTATGATGGACCAGCCACAGCGAATGGAATGCCTGGCCTTCATCATATGTTAGCTAAATTTTTAAAAGATACTTTTTGTAAATATAAAACGATGCAAGGCTATAAAGTTTTAAGAAAAATTGGTTGGGATACTCATGGACTTCCCGTTGAAGTGCAAGTTGAAAAAAATTTAGGCTTTTCCTCTAAAGGAGATATTGAAAACTATGGAATTGAAAAATTTAATAAAGAATGTCGACAAGCTGTCTGGGAAAATGAAAAAGCTTTTGCGGATCTTACTAATAAAATGGGACAATTTATTGATTTAGATGATCCTTATATTACTTATAAAGATGATTATATCGAAACAGAATGGTGGATTTTAAAGAAATTTTTTGAAGCCGGTTTATTTTATGAAGGAAGTAAAATATTACCATATTGTCCAAGATGTGGAACAGGCTTAGCTTCTCATGAAGTAGCCCAAGGGTATAAAGAAGTTTCCGTTGAGACCGTTATTGTCCCAATGAAAAAGAAAGATGAAGATGCATACTTTTTGGTATGGACAACAACTCCATGGACTTTACTTGCCAATGTGGCTATTTGTGTAAATCCAAAAGAAGAATATGTTAAAGTTTTATCTAAAGGTTATAAATTCATTATTGCTAAATCTTTAGCTAATAAAGTTTTAGGAGATGATTATGAAGTTTTAGAAACTTATAAAGGTAAAGATTTAGAATATAGTGAATATGAACAATTAATTCCAATTCTTAAGGTTAATAAAAAAGCTTTCTTTGTAACTTGTGATGAATATGTAACAATGGAAGATGGAACGGGTATTGTTCATATTGCTCCGGCTTATGGTGCAGATGACGCTACAGTTGGTAAAAATTATAATCTTCCATATTTAAATCCTGTCGGAGAAGATGGTTGTTATACGGAAGGTCCTTGGAAGGGAATGCTTGTCTTTGACGCTGATGCCGAAGTTATTAAGTATTTAAAAGAAAATGATAAATTATTTAGAAAACAAAAGATGGTTCACAATTATCCTCATTGTTGGCGTTGTAAATCACCCCTTATCTATTATTCGAAGCCATCTTTCTATTTAGAAATTACTAAATTAAAAGATAAAATTATTGAAAATAATAATAAAATTAATTGGTATCCATCTTATGTTGGTGAAAAAAGATTTGGTAATTGGTTAGAAAATTTAAATGATTGGGCTATTTCTCGTTCTCGTTATTGGGGAACTCCTCTTCCTTTATGGCGCTGTTCGTGTGGATATGATGAAATGATTGGCTCTAGAAAAGAATTAGTGGAAAGAGCTATTGAAAAAATTGATGAGACAATTGAACTTCATCGTCCTTATGTTGATGATATTCATCTTTTATGCCCTAAATGTGGTAAAGAGATGAGTAGATGTAAAGATGTAATTGATTGTTGGTTTGACTCTGGTAGTATGCCTTTTGCCCAATATCATTATCCTTTTGAAAATGAAGAATTATTTATGAGTCAATTTCCAGCTGATTTTATCTGTGAAGGAATTGATCAAACCAGAGGTTGGTTCTATTCTTTACTGGTTATATCAACTTTTATTAAAGGAGTATCTCCTTATAAAAATGTTTTAGTTAATGAATTATTACTTGATAAAAATGGTCAAAAAATGCATAAATCCAAAGGAAACGCTATTGAACCATTTACGATAATGGAAAAATATGGCGCTGATACTGTTAGATGGTATTTACCTTATGTATCTCCTGTATGGACTCCTTTAAAATTTGATGAAGATGGTTTAAAAGAAGTATATTCTAAATTCTTTAACCCTTTAAAAAATACTTATAATTTCTTTAGTATGTATGCCACGACTGATCAAATTGATATTGAAAAATGTCATATAAATATTAGCGATCGTGAAGAAATTGATAAATGGCTACTTTCTAAATATAATAGTATGTTAAAAGAAGTAACTAATGGGTATGAAGAATATGATTTGAATAAAGTTGTGAGAATTATTACTAATTTTGTATCAGAAGATTTATCTAACTGGTATATAAGAAGATGTCGAAATCGTTTCTGGGGTAGTGAACTTGATAATTCTAAAAAAGCAGTTTATGGCACTACTTATGAAGTTTTATTAGGATTGTCAAAAATTATCGCCCCAATTGTTCCATATATTAGTGAAGAAATTTATACTCATTTAACTTCTAATTATTCTGTTCATTTAGAAGATTTCCCTAAATATGATGAAGATTTAATTGATAAAGCTTTAGAAGAAAAAATGGATTTAGTTAGAAATATAATTTCTATGGGTAGAATGGTTAGAGAAGATGCTAAAATTAAAGTAAGAACACCTTTAAAAGAAGCCATTATTGAAGTTAAAGTATATGATAAAATTGCGGATTTAGTTCCTCTAATCCTAGAAGAATTAAATGTTAAAGAAATAATTCCTGAAACTCAACTTTCTAAATATATGAATATTTCTCTAAAACCCAATTATAAAGAAGTGGGTAAAATATTTGGTTCAAAAATAAAAGAATATGAAGAATTTTTACAAAATACTTCTTTAGATGAATTAAATAAAGAAACAGTTAAATTTAATGATACATTAATTACTAAAGATATGTATGAAGTAAAAATATCTTCTAAAGAGGGATTTAATGTAGGAGTAATGGATAATCTATTTATTATTCTTAATACTAATTTAACAGAAGATTTAATTTGGGAAGGTCATGCTCGAGAATTTATTTCTAAAATTCAAAATATGCGTAAATCAATGGGCTTAGATGTAAGTGATCGCATAGTTATCTATTATGATAGTGAAGAATTTAAAGATATAATTTTAAAATATAAAGAGTATATTCAAAATGAAACTTTAGCCGTTGAAATTAAAGAAGAACATTTAGAAAAAGAAGAAGTAAATGTTAATGGTATTAAAGTTTTAGTTAATATTGAAAAGGTAAAATAGAAGGAAAAACCCGAGACTGCTGAAAAAGTAGTTAAAATTAAAACTGATATTTAGAATTAATTTCTAGTTATCAGTTTTTTTATGATTT
>CANRKS010000002.1 GCA_947631285.1 uncultured Bacilli bacterium
AACTTCTTTTTTTATCAATTATATCTGGCATTTTTTTGATTTTCTTACTTTGTACTAGTTACTTTTGAAATTGAACATTTTCCTTTTCTCTATCCATTCCCTATTAAGAGAGCTAAATTCTTTTTGCTCTTGCCATAATTGATTTTGACTTTTACTATAGTGTTCTATTTTTTGAAGTTCACCAAAAAAGCATTGGAAAAGATATCTAATATCATCAATAGTTTTAATATTAATTAGTAAATCTTTATTAACCTTGTTATTTCTTTCGATCATCTTAACTTCAATTCCGTATTTATCACAAAATTCTTTTATAAAGTCATAACTAACTGCCCAATTATTGTAGACAAGAATAAAACCTCTAAAATCATAATCAACTAGGGCTTGCTCTAATAGTTTATATAAGCCATTTTCTTTATCTATAATAAAATTATTATAGGCATTTTCATATTGAGCTTCTCTGAAACTTTCTTTATAATTACGAGAAAGTTCTTTAATATGGTCTTGTCTTTCTTCAATTGTTTTATAGCCATCTAATCTTTCAAAAATACTTGGCCTTCTATTATTACTTTTAGCTTTTAATAACTCTTCGGTATAAGCATCTATAATCATCTTCGTATTTAAACCATCAGAAGGATTACACCAAACAAGAGAGTCTAAAGAAGTATGAATATCTATTAAATTATACTTACTTAAAAAAATTAACATATAGTTTAAAGCCGTTATTTCAAGATTTTCTAAAGTACTCCAGCAAGCTCTTGCAATATCCATAGGAAAAGATTCATAAGCAAATTCTTTAATTACATTTTCTAAATCTTCTCTTACAAATTTTTGATATTCTTCAGTTTCTTTTAAGTAATTTTCATCATTTTCAATTATTTTCATTTTTTCATAAAAAGTTTCCACTTTACCACTTCACCTTTTCTAATAATTACTTATTCTAGCATAGAAAAAATAAAAAAGAAAGCGCTATCTTTCTTCTGTTATTAATTCACTTAAGTAACTAATTTTGATATCTTGATAATTAATTTGATTAATGAGTAATTTAAAATCAGTAATAGATACATTATCATTAATATAAATTATATAACCATTTTTTAAATTTTCTTTTATACTAGCTAAATTATAACTATTTAAACTTACACTAGCTTCAACTAAATACTTCTTATACTTAAGACATACATCTTTATTATTTTTACTAACAAAACAAATATTTTTATTAAGATTATTATTGTCTAACATTGCTTCTACCTTTAAATAATTTTCATGATCATCATTGATTTGCTCATATAAACTATTTTTATCAAAAGAATTTCTATCAATAAGACGAGTTACTTTTAAACCTATTTGACTAGCATAATTTAAGACATTCTGATTATTTTTAATAATTAAAGCGATATTTTTTTTATTAGGATTGCCATACTTAATTATCTTATCTTTATTATTTTCTAAGGATACCTCAGGCGTTATTTTATCATACTCTAAATAATAAGAATTAAAGGTATCTAAATAACGCATATTATTATAACTTTTTAAAACATTAACAGCGTATCCATTAAGACCAGGAATAATGTATTCATCCTCAATAATGGCACTTACTGAAGCAACATTATACTCTTTAATATTTTTATTTATTTCTTTAACTAAACTACTGTTATTTACAACGATCTTACTCATCTTTTCTGTATAATAGAAGCTAACTAATAAAACAAGAGCAATTCCCATATATTTAAAAAGATTTTTCATCATGTCACCTTAATAAATTATAATAATCTTTCCCTATTTTATTACTGCTTAAATTTAAGCTTCACATAAATTATTAAGAAGTGATTCATCTTTATCATCTTCTTCTTTTATAGCATCTTTCTTTTTAACTGATGATAAGAAGGTTACTCTTTCGGCGATTACATCAGTTACATAGTGAGTTTTTTCATTTTCATCAAGATATTTACTTGTTTGCAGACGGCCTTTAACACCAATGACATCCCCAACATGACAATATTCAGTCGTGGTGGAGGCAATACTATTCCATAGAATGCAACGAACAAAATCTGTTTCATAAATACCATCAGCATTTTTAAAATTACGATTAACCGCTAAAATGACCGTGGTTACTTTTTTATTGTTTTCAATAATTGAAATCTCCGGATTTTGAGTTAGACGACCTACTAATATAACATTATTCATTATTTTCCTCCTTTCTTAAAAAAATACATTAACATAAAATCTGGGATTTACCAAACTGCCATTTATCTATTATTTTGGTTTAAAAAAAGGTTAAAAAAGGATTCTTTAACTTGGTTATTGCCAAAAAAATTACCAATTATTTAATAATTGGTAAAAAACAATTTTTTAATCTTTAATTAATCTATTTAACTCTACAGCATATTCCATTGGTAATTCTTTTTTAAAATCGGCAATAAATCCCAATACCAATAATTCTTTACATTTATCTTCACTTAAGCCTTTACTCATCAAATAATTTAGTTTATCTTCACTTACTTTAGAAATGGTGGCTTCGTGTTCTAATGTACTACTTTCATTTTCTAAAATGTTTTTAGGGTATGTATTACTACTAGATATTCCATCTAATATTAAGGTATCACATTTAACCTTAGCTAATGCTCCGATTGCAGAAGGAGTAATTTTAACTAAACCACGGTAATTACTTATTCCCCCATCTTCAGCTATACTCTTACTAATTATGTTGCTTTTAGTATTTTTACCTATATGAATCATTTTGGCTCCAGCATCCAAGGCTTGTCCTTTTTTAGCATACGCAATTGATAAACTATTACCTACCGCATTATCGCCTTGTAAAATACAGCTCGGATATTTCATTGTTATTTTACTACCAATGTTACCATCAACCCATTCCATAATGCCATTCGAATCTACAACTGCTCTTTTCGTAACTAAATTATAAACATCCGTTGACCAGTTTTGAATAGTAGAATAACGACATCTAGCATTTTTACCAACATATATTTCTACAACACCAGCATGCAGAGAAGACTCTGAATAACTTTTGGCTGTACATCCTTCAATGTATTCCAAACTACTATCATCATCAACGATAATAATCGTTCTTTCAAATTGGCCTAAAGATTCACTATCAATGCGAAAATAGCTTTGAAGAGGACGATCTAAATGCGTATGGGGAGGAATATAAATAAAAGATCCCCCACTCCATAAAGCTCCATTTAAAGCCGTGTATTTGTTTTCGGCATAATTTACTAAATGGTTAAAATATTTATAAAAAAGATCAGGATATTTTTTTAAAGCATCATCGGTACTCATAAAAATTATCTCTTTATCCGTTTTATTGTGATGATAGACTACTTCACTTTCGTATTGATTAGACACACCATCTAAATATTTTTCTTCAGCCTCAATTACCCCTAAAGATTGAAAAGTATTTTTGATATCATGATCAACTTGATCCCATTTATCAGTAACGGGCTTTTCATTACTTTTATAATAATTAATATGGTCAAAATCAAGATCAATTTTCGGTCCAAAAGTAGGATTATCTAATTTTAAAAACATTTGAAAAGACTTAAGTCTAAACTCAAGCATCTTTTTATCTTCACCCTTTTTACGGGATAGCCAAACAATAAAATCTTGATCTAATTTTTTTTCCATATTTAACTCCATTACTTATAATACAATAAAATGATTTTAAAAACAATTGTATTTTAAGTAATCGCGCGGTAAAATATTTATAATAGGTGGATGGTATGGATAATGAACGTAGTCTAAATAATTTAAAAAAGATTTTTCCTAATCTACAATATTTTTATCTTGCTAATAATATTCTAACATTAAATTATAATGGCCATTTTGAAATGCCTTTAATATCTACCAATTTATCTTTATTAAATCCTAACCTTTATTATTTAAAACCTAATGAAATCTTTCAAGTAATCTATGTTTTAGAGCTTTTATATAAAAACTCTCTTTCCGAAAAAGAAGCAAGTTTTATTTTAGATTTTACAAATATGTATTTAAATTTAAATGATTTAATAAAAAGTGGAACTTTAAAAAATGAAGAAGCGCGAGTTTGGTGTTTAGGCATTCCGATCGTTAAATCTTATGAAAATATATTTGTTAATAATCCAGCCAGTAAAATAATTGCTGAAGTAGTCAATAATCATGAAGATGAAATTATAAGTGGTAAAAACAAACAACCAAGATTAGTTAGAACTAATGATTCTGTCGTTAATTTTATGCCGGCGGAACCAGATTTAAATCTTATAGATTATGGCAAAGCTGGTTTTACCACTCTTCTTTTAATCGGCGGGGCTATTGTCTTTTCTGTTATCTATGTAACTTATTTTATCATTGGTCATTAATATTTGCTTTATAGATTAAATAATGGTATTATATATCCCACTTAAAGGGGGATATTATGTTAAACGAAGAATATTTTATCGGGGAATCAAGTTATTCTAAAATGGATAATAAAAATAGAATTTGGCTTCCCAAATTTGCTTATAAACCTATTCAAGATACTAATGGTGAAGTTGCTCTTTGCCAAATTAATTTAGAATTAAGAGTTTATTTAGCTAATACTTATCAAACAATTTTAAATCATTATGAAAAAATCTTAAATGAAGCCAATTTAACTTATGAAGAATATACCAGAATTGCTTTTAAAATAGCAGAAATATGTGCCAGTTTAGATGATGTTATAAAGGTTGATAATAAACATCGCCTTCTTATTCCTAACATGCTTATGACCCAAAACAATTGGCAAAATACTGATTCTTTTCGAATTAAAGGCTACGGAAAATATTTAAGTATCACCAAAAATAATAATTAATCGTTAAAAAAATCCCCTTGAGGGAATTTTTTTAACCTACACTTGTTATGCCAAAAGAATCTAATTCTTCTTGCGTAACTACAACATTTATTCTCATTCTTCTATTACCACATATAAATAAGCCTTGACCTTGAGGATAGAATTTAATACCTTCTTTTTCGCTTTCATTTAAGTCAATTAATTGGGCTAAATCCTCTACAGCTTGTTTTCTTAATCCCATTATTAAATAATAAGAAGCATTGTCAAAAATAGCTTTTCCATGTTGAATAATAGATGGAGCCGCAAAATCAGTTGGTTGTTGCGTAATAATTAGAGTACCAGTGTTATATTTACGACTTCTTCTTTGAATTTGCGCTAAAAATTCAGCTCCCAATTCATTATGAGATTGAAGTAATACATGAGCTTCATCTACCATCATAATCGTATTAACATCTTTATCTAAGCATAAGCCCCAAGCATATTTCAAAATATTAAAGAATAAAGCATTTTTAATATTTTCATCACTATTCATTAATTCTTTTATATTGAATACAATGAAATCACTATTAATTTTTAATGATGTATGACCAGTAAAATAGTATCTTAACTCTTTTACTAAAGGTCTTACTTTTAATTCAAGTCTTTCCATAACATCTCTTTCATGGGTAGCATCAACCATTGATAAAAGACGTCCTTGAATTGTCGCATATACATCATCAAAAGTTGGATACATATCACTAGTTAATTTAGTATAGTCAGTATTATAATCGATCCGATATCTCTTATAAGTATCTTGTAAAACTTCGCTAAATAAAGTTAAAACATCTTCTTCAATAGAAGGACTATAATATTTCATAAAGGCTCTAACTTGTTGAAGAGTTCTAGTTAAAACTGTATATCCTAGCCCTTGAGCAATTTCTTCATCATCAACATCAACCACTATTTCTAAAGGATTTATCATACCGAAGTCTCCGCCTTTACCTAAGTCTAAGAAATCTCCTCCTAAAGTTTTCGCCATTTCTTCAAGTTCACCCTCAGGATCAATAGCCACAATTTTGCAACCATTTCTAATGTGGGTTCTTAACAATAATTTAGCCGCGGTTGATTTTCCAGTTCCTGATGTACCAAGTAAAATCATATTGGCATTGTTTCGGTTACTTTCATTTCTAATTTGATATAAAAATTGATTGAATAAAACTACTCCCCCAGAAAAGTCAACACCAAATAGGCAAGATAAGCCAGGATCTTTAATACTATCAAAAACATAAGGATACATTGCTGCAATGGTAATTGAAGGAATAGGAGTACCTACTCTTTCTTCGATATCTTGTTTAGGGAAGATAGGAACAATACTTTTTAAAACTTTTTCTTGTTCAAACATTAAAGCTACTCCTCCCATGCCTAAAGCATTTAAGTAACTTTTAACTTCCATCTTTTTCATATCTAATTCTTCTTTACTATTAGCTGTAAGCATTAAATGCATTTGGAAATCAAATATTCTGGCATCAGTCGCCGCCAACATACTAACAAATTGCTCTAAAGATTCATAATCTTGACGAATCTTTTCTTGCATTGTGTTATCTCTTTCTGATTGATATCTAGTTTTTAAATCGGCAACTTCTTTATTAATCATTTTTTGTAAGACAGAAAAAGGTATGGGAATATGTTTAATAACTAATTTAACCCCTGAAATATTTGTTATATCTGATAAATAACCTACATAAATATTTTTAGGAAAACTAACAATTGTAATAATTGTAGAATATTTTCCCCCAATTCTAAATTCAGTAGGTTTAAACTCCATCCCTTTGGGAGCAATTTCACTTTTTATATTCATTAGCTCATCACCGTCCCAAAATAAATCGTTTCGCCACCATTTAAAAGATTATCTAAAATAACTCTTAAATCACTATTGCTAGTTTGACTAGATTGTAGTCCCGCACTGGCAAGGCCACTAATCATATTATGAAGTTTCTTTTGTAAAACTTCCAACTTCTTTTCTTGAAATATTAAATAATATTCAGTATCAACAACGTTATATTCAGCACTCATAAATTGATTAGCTTTATTTATGTCTTGTAAAATTAATTTTCTAATTTCATTATTAGGAGTATTATTATAAAGACGTTGAAGTTCAGCTAAATACAAATTAATATCAACTGGTCGATCAGCAATTATAAGCCAAAACTCATAATCTATCGTATTATAAAAATTTCTTAAATTATAAATGACATTATCTTGCATTTGACTATCCATAATAAAGATATTTCTTGGATGAACTTTTACTCCCGTTACATAGTATCCACTTTCAAGCTGAATCATTCCATTCATTATTTGTTTAACTGGTAACCAAGAGTTAGTAAATTTAGCATTATTTGTCGTTACTACTGATTCCTTCATGAATACTCCATCCTTTCCAATAATATTGTCTCCTGTTAGTATAAAAATTAAAGATATTTGTTAAAAGCTGCAAAACATTGTGATAATGAGGGACCGGCAGAACCAAAAAAGTTGCAATTAAACCGGGAAGTAAAACTAATATTAGGATCAATAAGCTCATACTCCTAATAATAAGAAGCATCAAAAACGACCAACCAACACCAATGGCTAAAATAGTTAAGTCCAATTTAGTAAACCAGCCAACTATTAATAATGATTTCTTAGTATTAGCAGGAATCAAATAATTATCTTTCACCTTTTTATTCCTCCTTTAACTTTTAAATTCCGCATAAGTCAATATTTTTATTATGTACATATGTTAAAATATATTTTAATAATACTGGTAACATAAATATAATAACACATAATACGAATCTTTTTATAACTTTTTTTGTTGCCTTAGTTAATGCTTCTTGATCACTAGAAGCAACTGCTCCAATAAAATCTATAACTGATAATACGATTAATAATATAATAGCCACATATTTAATAACATTAAACGCTACTACTAAATAATAAGCTGGATCTCCAGGAGTTGATGGACTTCCTAATAAATCAGAACAGGTTTTTATTTCCGGCATTGATAATTCAGTAGTATGAAGATTTCCAGAAACATCTACATCACCAGGTGCATCTGTAGCTGATTTATCACTTATATAGTAGGTACTATATGGTGTGGTAGCAGATACTTTGATGGTTAAATTTTCTGCTGATGCATATTTACCATTTCCTAACCAAATTTTATTTATTGATCCGCTATAAATTTCATAACGGTCTAAATCTCTTGTAACTATTAATCCTTCATCTTCAGTTGAAGTATAAGCTCGATCCGCAATGATGCCAAGATATTTTTTAGTAACTCCATTAGCTAAATATTCACCAACTTCAATCGTTACGACTTCGTTCCCATCACCATCTTCTACTCCAGCGCCCCCATAATTATCAACATTCTTAGTATATTGTTGACATGAAGTTGCACAAGTCATATTACAACCAGCTTTAGTTGTACAACTACTACTATCAGTGCTTGATCCAGATTTCCATTTATAGGCATTACAAAATCCACCCATATCAACACAATCGCTCGTTCTAAAATCTTCAACTCCAGATTGACTATCACTTAAAATATAAACATCACTAGGACATCTACCAAGATTTTGATATTCTTGTAAATAAGTCATAATGGCATTATCTGTAAAATTAATATTATGGCCATTAAAGCTAATCCAATTATTTGTCCCATCAGCATTGATTAAAGTTTGCTTTCCAACTCCATTTAAAGAAACATAAGCTCCATTATAATCAGCTGATAAAACCAAACTAGTTATTCCTAAAGTATCTTCACCATTATTTTTATAAGTACAGCTCACTCCCTTATTTAAAAGATCGCCGTATTGTTCTTGAACATCAGACCAGTTGCCACATCCAGTAGCAAAAAGTACCATCGTAAATACTAATAAAAATATTTTTAAAAATCTAATGCGTTTCATTAATGTACCTCCTTAACTGAATGAAATTATTTTCGGCCAGCTCCTCCACCACCAGAAGTGCCTCCAAAGCCTTCACCATGTAAACTGCAATCATTAGATGGTGCTAATAAACAGTTTAAGCATGACTTATATTCTTCTTCTTTAACATATTCTTCACTATTAAGTTGCAATTGAGAAATTAGTGCTTTCAATAAATTAGGAAGAACAATTACAATGATACCAGCAACTACTCTTCTAATTAATGTTCCAGTAGCTTTAGAAATTGCTTTTTCATCATTAGATGTTACAGCTTTTCCAAAATCGACCATTCCTAAAACAATGATTATAAGAGGAATAATATAAATGGCAAGCCATAATATTTTTCCAATTAAAATTACGGCATTTCTTACATTTTCATTTGCACATACATTGTTATATTGTAAATTTGGCGTAGATGTACTTGGCTTAAAATTATCCCCAGGCGCAGGAGTAAGAGTTCCGCTTCCTTGCTCTTCTTCATTATTTTCAGAAGAATTATTGCCTGAATTTCCATTAGAAGCCGTATTTATAGAACACGCAATAATATAATATTCATTACCTTTAGTATCCTTACTATTATATAGTAAAAAATATTTAGCGGCAGAATCTTGGCAAGAAACATTAACACTACTATCTAATTCACCATTATTAACAATGCTTCTACTGTATACACAACCCGTTACTGTTTTAGTTTCACTTGGAGTTGTAATTTTTACAGAAGCCATTTTTATAAAATAATCATTAGATGAACAGCTTTTAACACTACTAAATTGCAAATTTTTATTATCACTAGTTGCTGAGTATTCTACTGATCCACCACCATCAGATTCATAAGTTGCATTTGGACTTACAGCAGCCATAGGATTTTCTAACAAAAAAAACTCTATGAAAACCACTATTAAAGCATACAAAAACAGTCTTATCTTTTTGGCTTTTTTCATATTTATCACAACCTACTAGAATTATAACATGTTTTTTAGATAAATAAAATAAATTTAAAAAAGTTATTTAACAAAAATGCAATTTATTTCAAAATGGAATTTATTCCAAAAAATATAGATAAAATGATGATAAATTTAAAATTTTATGTTATACTTTTCCTGTGACATATCCTTAATATATAATTTTTTTATTTAGGGGAGGTAGAAGTATGTTTATTAATATTTTGAATATTCCATTTCCGTTTGAAAAACAAATTGTTTCATTTCTTTTGTGGATTGATTCAGTAGGATATAGTATTTTTAGCTATTTTTATAAAACTTTTATTAAATTAGCTCAACAAGAATTATTTCAAGCTGATGCATTTCAAAAGGTTTATGATAATTTATATTTAATTTTTGGCGTAATTGCTTTATTTATGGTTTCCTATATACTTTTAAAATCGATGGTTGACCCTGATAATAATCAAAGCAATAAACAATTAAGAGATATGGGGGTAAGATTTATTTTATGCCTTATTTTAACAATATTATTACCTACTATATTTGATTTTCTAATCGATGTTCAAAATGCCATCTTAGAAAGAAATGTTGTACCCAAAGCAATTCTTGATTCACAGATCATTGTTCAGGTAGTCGATGAAAATGGAAACAATATTGGTAATGAACAATATATCGATCAAAATAATATTAATTTAACATCTGATCTATTACAAATTAGATCCAATGAAATGGTAGCAACCATTATTGGAGGATTAATGTATCCTTTAAAAACCGATAAAGATGCTTTTGATGGTGAAAGAGCCGAGCCTCATAAAGTAAATGGCGTATACCATTACTATGAATCTTGGAATAACGAAAATAGTAATAAAGAATGGACTACTGATGTTTCAGAATGGTGGGATGGCAGTGCCAAAACAGTAGCTATGAGTATTGGATGCGGTGTTGGTATTGCTGGAACTATACTTTTGACTGTTGCTACTGGTGGAGCTGCAGCTGCTGCTGGTTCAACGGCATTAGTCGTTGCTGGTTCTGCAGGAGCAACAGCCACTGTTGGAGGAGTATCCCTAATAAGCCTTCTCCTTAGTTGTATTGCCGGAGGAGGAATAGCCTTAAGTGGTGGTGAACTTGCAGCAACTATAAGTGCTCATGAATTTACTTGGACTAATGCTTTAGAGGCTATTACTACTTATGGTAATTTTTCTCAAATAACCTTATTTGCTCAAGACATTGTAGATGGTAGGTTCCATTATACACCTATTATTTCTACCATTGTAGTTGGCTTACTAGTTTATATGATTGTAAGCTTCTGCTTCGATGTAGTTGTAAGACAAGCTAAGTTAATATTTTATCAATTGCTTGGGCCTTTATGCTTTATGATGAGCGTTTTGCCAAGCAAAAAAGATCTCCTTAAAAATTGGTTTAAAGTTGTAGTAACTACTTGGCTAGAAATATTCATTCGAATTGCTGTTTTGTGTTTTGTCGTCTTACTAGTTGGTAATTTGAATTTAGATAATTTAACTAGCATATTCCATCCGACAATATCGGCCTTTATCGTTTTAGGCATTATCTTATTTGCTAAACAAATTCCAAAATTATTTAAAGACTTAACAGGCCTTGATTCTGGTAATATGAAATTAAATTTAAAAGAAAAATTATCAGATAGTGGTGCGTATGCATTTGCTGGTGTAGCTCTTGGAGGAGCCAAAAGATTATCAAGAGGCATAACTAGTGGTATTAAAAAGAATTATGAGCAAAAAGATGGAAAATGGCAACGTAAAAATGGCGTTAGTCTAGGAACTGTTATTAAATCTGGTGTTGCTGGTGGTTTCAGTGCTGTTCCAGGAACTGTTGCAACTCAAATTAACTCCGGACGAGCTGGATATAAAGCCAAAAGTTGGAAAGACATGATGTCTGGAGTTAATAATGCCGTATCTAAATCTGAAGCAACTAGTCAAAAATTCAGCAAATATATTAATGATAATGGAGGAACCGTTGGAGGTGTTACAAAAGCTCTTGGTAAAGATGCATTTGATTTATTCCTAGGATACATTGGATTTGAACCTGACTTCTCTGTTTTAAAAGAACAAAAAGAAGCTGTTGATGAAATTTCTAAAACTTTAAAAGCTATGAAAGCCGTTAGTGAAGATTATATTGATAAACATAAACATGAATTCTTTTCAGCAGGTGGAACAATAATAGATACAACTGGTAAACAAGTTGAAGTCACTAAAAATCTTATTGATGATTATCAAGAATGGGTTACGATGAACGAAAGGGCTGCGGAAGCAACTAAAAAAGGTAATACTGCTGCAGCTGCTCAATATACTCAATTAGCTCAAAAATTAGAACAAGCAGCTTTAAGCAATAATATTAGTTTTAAATCTTTTGCCAAAGATTATCAAAATAACCGTTTAGATATCATGGAAGCAAGAATTGAAGAATTGAAGAAAAATGGCGGTAGCGCTTATGACATTGCTGAAGCAACTAACGCATTTAACAAAGCGAGAAAAGATTTAGTAGACAATTTCATAACCGATTCTCAAAAACATAAAGGATCAGAACAAGAAGCGAGTATCTTACGTGAAAACATTGGTATGTTAAATAAGCAATTAGAAGATTTAAGTACTTCGGCTGTTGTTAAAACATTCCATGACGGTGTTGAAGGCATTTTTGATGGTGTTACCGAAACCAGAGCTGATGTTAAAGATGCAACTGATTTTGTTAAATCTTTAAAGAAAGCTACTGAAGTTACAGAAGCTAATATTAATAGACAATATAATGAACTTCAAAGAAGAAATGCGAAAAAGCCAGGAAATAAAAGTAATTAAGAGGTAAAAAATGATAATAACATTTCTTGTAATTTATATAATAATTTTTTTAGGAGATTACTTCTTATTTAAAAGATTTAAAATATTTATGATTAATGAATATGATTATTTATTAACCAGATTTAAATTAAAAGATAATGAGAAAGATCGTAAATTGGCAAAATTAATTTGTAGTTTACTTAATTCATTAATTATTTCTTTAGTATCTACCTTTATCATTTATATAAAATTACCTCTTTATCTAAAATTTCCTTTAGCATTTATCTTATTAGTTGCGTTAATTTATAGTATTTATGGCCTTTATGGAAGTATACTAAGGAGGAAGCAAAATGAAAGAAAAAAAAGTAAAAGTAAAACAAAAAGACAACAATCAAAAAAATAATAATAAAGTTTACTTTATTCAAAGTTTATTGTTTTCTCTATTGTTTCTAGTAATATTAATTATGCGTTTAGAAATGACCTTTAGTTTAATCTTTTTCTTAATTAGTATTGCGCTTACTATTATTTATGGTTACAAATATATTAATGATAATGATAATAAATAACCCCTATTCTGGGGTTTTTTTAATGATAAATAATCATTGCACTAAAACAATATAATTGCTCTTCTCCACTTACACCAATTGCTACTTGATACTTAATATCAATTACATCAACATCTTTAGAAAGAAAATCATTTATACTTGTTTCTAAATCTCTTTCACACTCTTCATCAATTACTTTTACTTTCATAATATTAGTCACCATAATTAATATAACAAATTTAATTATGATTTTTTGTCAAAATATAGAATTTAGTACTTAAATAATGAAAATTTAAAATTTCTATGCTATAATTTTTTTGAAGGTGGTTGGCAAATGGAAGACAAAGTATATATTTTTGGTCATAAAAATCCGGATACTGATAGTGTTTGCAGTGCCATAGGCTTATCATATTTACAAAATGCCTTAGGAAATAATACTGAACCAAGAATTTTATCAGAAATTAATGATGAAACACGCTATGTTTTAAAAAAATTTAAGGTTAATATTCCTGAAATTCTTAATGATGTTAAATTACAAATTAGAGATATAAATTATCATAAAAATTTTATGGTCAATATTAAAGAATCCGTTTATAATGCTTTCTTTTTAATGCAAGAAGAAAATATGAGTACTATTCCCGTTGTTAATGAAAATGGTACTTTTGTCGGAGCTTTTGCTATGAAAGACATTGCTAAAAAAGAAATTTTAGGAGATAATCATTTCTTAACAACTAATTATAACCACATTTTAAAAACAATTGATGGCAAAGAAATATTAAAATTTGATCAAGAGATAGATGGAGAAATAGTTAATATAGGTATTCGTAGTTCATCTGTTTATAATAGTGATATTTTTAATTCTAAAACAATTTTAATTATTGGGGATCGCCATTCAATTATTGAAGATGCTTTAAATAAAAAGATAAAGTTAATTGTTGTAACATCAGGTAAAGAATTAAAGAAAGAACATTTAGCTTTAGCTCGGCAAAATAAAGTTAATATTATCTATACTAATAAAAATTCTTATGATACTCTTTTAACAATCAGTTTTGCTAATTATATTGAAAGTTATCGCTATACTAAAGAATTAGTTTGTGTAAATGAAGATACTTATATATCTGATTTTAATGAAATAGTTAATAAAACAAGGCATAGTTATTATCCCATTATAAATAAACATAATCATTGTCTAGGCTTAATTAAACTTTCTGATTTAAGAGATAGTAGTCCAAAAAGAGTATTTCTAGTGGATCATAATGAAATGAGCCAAAGTGTAGAAGGTTTAGATGAAGCCCAAATAGTGGGGGTTATTGATCATCATAAATTAGGAACATTAGGAACCATGGAACCAATTAATTTTCGAAATATGATTGTTGGTAGTACATGTACGATTGTTCATGAATTATTTAAAGAGAATAAAGTAAAAATTCCTCCAGTGATTGCTTCTTTACTTCTTTCAGGAATTATTTCGGATACACTCATGCTTAAAAGCCCTACGACTACGAAGATTGATGAAAAAGTAGTAAATGATTTAGTTAAAATAACTAATTTAAATCCTGAAAAATTAGCAATTGAAATGTTCAAGGCTAATGATGCCACTAAGTCAAAAAGTTTAAAAGAAATTATTTATATGGATTTTAAAACATTTAATATTGATAAAACTACAATTGCTATTAGTCAAGTTACAACTTTAAATGCTAAGACAATCTTAAAACAAAAAGCAAGTTATATTAAATTCTTAAATAAAGAAGCTCTTAATAAGAATTTCGATATTATGGTTTTAGCTATTACTGATATCTTTAAAAATGGTTCATATCTTTTATATAATGAAAAAGCTTCTGATACTTTAAAAGAAGCTTATAATGAAAAATTACAACAAGGAGATTTTATGGCTGAAATGGTCTCAAGAAAAAAACAAATACTTCCCCCAATTATCAAAGTTTTAAAATAAAGGATTATGTCCTTTTTTTAATTTAATTTATAACCTAATTTTTCTAAAGAATAAATAGTAAAAGGAGTTAATTCTTCTTTTTTTAAATCTTTAATTTTATACCAATTAGCCCCATTGGAATCTAAACCATCGGCATCACTTTTTAAATTTTTTTCTGCAATTTCTACTTTATATAAAATACCAATATGATGTAAATCTTCCATCAAATCTTCGTCCATTAGCCACTTAATATTGGTACTTGTTACTGAAAATAATTCATATTTTTTAACTGTCCCATTTACTTCTTCTTTAACTTCTCTTATTAAAGCTTCATCAGGAGTTTCTTCATGTTCAATTCCTCCTCCTGGTAAATCAAGCTTTCCAGTATAACCACCTCGAGCTTTTTTAATTAAAGCAATATTTTCATTCTTAATAATTGTGCCATAAGAACCAATATGAGTATTAACTTCTATCTTCATAAGTCACCCTTCTTTATATTAAGTATAACACGAAGAAGACTGAATAATAAATGGTTAAATTGGAGCTTCATTAATTTACTTATCAGTGCTATAATATTTCTAAGCAAAGGAGCTATAAATGATAACCATATTTAAAAATAAAACTTGGCAAAATATCTTGTTAGTTATTTTAGCTATTTTAACAACTATATCATTTACTTTAAATATTTATAATTTAGATATGTTAATAAAAAGTATTTCTTTCAAAAGTTCAAGTACTAGTATTGAAAGTAATTTAGCTATGTATGGTCCTTTTAAAGTAGGTACTTTTGTCTTACTTGTTTTAGTAATATTTATCTATCTTTTATATAAAAGATATTATCTTAAAAATAAAAGTGATAGTTTTATTTTTAAAATTCTAGCTAGTTTATTTAGCCTATTTATGATGTTTGGCTATAGTTATAGCGTTTTAAATAGTTGGGATTTAATTTTTGGAAGTATTCCTTTATTTATATTAGCAATTTTTATCTTTATTGGTTATTATACATTTTTTAAAGTTATTCTTCATTTAATTTATGATTATTTATTACATACTAAATTAGAAGAAAAAATAGGCAAAAATAAAATATTAAATTATATATTTAATGAGCATCCTTTTAAAAGTACTTTTATTATCCTTTTAATCTGTTGGCTTCCCTATATTATTGCTTTTTATCCAGGAATATTATCTCCTGATCCATCTAATCAAATAAAACAATTCTTTAACTTAGATACTCAATATCGAGAATATGTTGTAATGATTGATGAAAATGTTCCAATTACTAATCATCATCCCGTCTTACATACTGTTATTTTGGGAGGTCTTACTTATATTGGTAAAACTCTTGGAAGTGCTAATTTTGGCATTTTCATGTATAGTTTTATACAAATAATTCTCCTTTTATCATTATTATCTTACACTATCCTTTATATGAAAAAATTAAATACTCCTTATTTAGTAAGAATAATAAGTTTAATTATATATGCTTTTGTTCCTATTTATCCATTATATGCTATGTCGACTTTAAAAGATGTCATATTTGCTATTTTGGTAATTTTCTATCTTCTTAAATTATTCGAAGCCATTAAAGAAGCCGACCAAAATTATTATAATATTAAAAATGTTTTAATCTTAATTTTATTAATGATTTTGATTCCTCTATTTAGGAATAATGGTATTTATCTAATTTTAATGTCTTTTCCATTTTTATTATTAATTGATAAGAAAAATAGAAAAAAAATATTAATAGCTTTATTTATTCCTCTTATTTGTTATTTTAGCTTTACTCATGTTTTATTACCTTTTTTAAAAGTAACTCCTGGAAGCATTAGAGAAGCCTTATCAATTCCCTTCCAACAAACAGCAAGATATGTAAAAGAGTATTCTAATGAAGTAACGGAAGAAGAAAGAAAAGCTATTGATAAAATATTAACTTATGATACCCTTGCCGAAAGATATAAGCCAGAAATTGCTGATCCCGTTAAAAATGAATACAATAAATATGCTACCAAAGAAGATTTAAAAGCTTACTTTAAAGTATGGTTTCAAGATTTCTTTAAACACCCCAATGTTTATTTAGAAGCTACCCTTAATAATACTTATGGCTATTTTTACCCTGATCAAAAAAAATGGTATGTTTATTTTAATTATGATAAAAGACTAATAAATACAGGGGAAATACTTTATAAATATAATTCTTTAAAAGGATTGCGCAATACTTTAAGTGGCTATGCCAATGTATTTCCATACATACCAGGAATAGGTTCTCTTGTTAGTATTGGTTTTAATACTTGGATATGTATGGCCTTATTTGCTTTTATAATTAAAGCTAAGAGATATAAATATTTAATTTATTTTACTCCCGTTATATCGCTTATTTTAGTTTGTATAGCCTCTCCCGTTAATACTTATTTTAGATATACATTAGGTTATACAATGGCAATTCCTATTTTAATTGCTTTAACATTATGGGTTATAAATGATTCTAAGAAAGAAGGAAAGAAGGAAAGATAAAATGAAAAAAATTGCAGTTTTAATCCCTTGCTATAATGAAAGCCAAACAATTGGAAAAGTAGTCAAAGATTTTAAAGAAGCTTTACCAGAAGCCACTATTTATGTTTATGATAATAATTCTACTGATGGTACAGATAAAATTGCTAAAGAAGCTGGCGCAATTGTCCGTTATGAATATAGACAAGGAAAAGGAAACGTTATCAGAAGCATGTTTAGAGATATTGATGCTAATTGTTATCTTATGATTGATGGAGATGATACTTATCCTGCTATCCATGCTAAGGAAATGTGTTCTTTAGTTTTAGATGGAAAAGCTGATATGGTAGTCGGAGATCGATTATCTAGTACTTATGCTAAAGAAAATAAAAGATTGTTTCATAATTTTGGCAATAATTTAGTTAAATTTTTGATTAACTTAATTTTTAAAACTAATGTTAAAGATATTATGACAGGATATAGAGCCTTTAGTTATGAATTTGTGAAAGGATTTCCAGTTTTATCTAAAGGATTTGAAATAGAAACGGAAATGACTATTCATGCCGTTGATAAAAATTTTAAAATTAAAGAAGTACCGGTAACTTATCGAGATAGGCCTAAAGGAAGTGTTTCTAAATTAAATACTTATTCTGATGGTTTAAAAGTCTTAAAAACTATTGAAACTTTATTTAAAGAATATAAACCTAGTTTATTCTTTAATATCATTGCTTTCTTCTTTTTAATAATTACTTTTATATTAGGAATACCTCCTTTTATGGAATATTTTAAAACAGGCTTAGTATTAAAATTTCCAAGTTTAATTGTAGCCTCTATTTCCTTAGTAATTTCCCTTCTTTTATGGATAACAGGTATTATCTTAGAAGTAATTGCCAAAAAGCATAAACAATTATATGAGCTATATTTAAATACTATTGTGAGGGATAAAAATGATAAAGAAAATAATTAATAACAATTTAATAAAACAAATCATTAAATTTGGAATAGTTGGTGGTCTTGCCTTTTTAATCGACTATGGCATCTACACTTTATTAATTTCCGTCTTTAATGTTTATTATATTACCTCTTCCATTATATCATTTACCTTGTCAGTTATATTTAACTATATTTTAAGCATTAAATGGGTTTTTGATGTTACTAAAAAACAAGGAGTTAAAGAATTTGCTATTTTTGTTATTCTTAGTGTAATTGGTCTTGTTTTAAATTCTTTAATTTTATATCTTTCTGTTGAATTAGGTCATATTCATAAATTAATAGGTAAGATAATTGCTACGGCAATTGTAATGGTTTATAATTTTATTACTAGAAAAATATTTATTGAAAAATAGAAAAAGCTGCAATATTACAGCTTTTTTGTTTTCGTGTGAGTTTGTAGATTTAAGATAGTTTAACTTTTTCTGATCAATCCTCCTTACATTATCTACTATAGAGGATTATTATGTTAATTTAGTGAGCAAAATAAGAAAGTTTAAAGAGGAATCTTAAAATAAAAGGTTGATCCTTTATTAATCTTAGTATTAACTCCATATTCAAAATTATGCTTACTTAATATTTCTTTTACAATAGATAAGCCTAACCCTGTACTTACAATATTACGTTGATGGTTTTTTTCATTTTTATAATATTTATCCCAGATATAAGGAAGTTCTTCTTTTTTAATACCCTTACCTGTATCAATTATTTCTACTAAATAATCTTTTTCTTCTTTAGTAATTTTTATTTTAACTATTTTATCTTTTCCCGTATAATTAATGGCATTATTTAAAAGATTATAAATAACTTGATTTATTTTTTCTTTATCAGCATTAACCATTACTTTTTTAGGCATCTCTAAAATAAAATTATAGTTTTCTAAGTATTCCATTACTTCATATCTTTTTATTATCTTTTTTATTTCTTTAACTAAATCATAATTTTCATAATTATATAAATACTCATTACTTTCTACTTTAGACATTTCTAAAATATCATTAACTAAATTGGTAAGTCTATCAACTTCTTCCCCAATAATATCTAAATGTTCTTGCATTTTTTTAGGGTCTTTATAAGAAATATCTTTAATCATTTCAGCATAAGCTTTAATCATTGTTAAAGGTGTCTTTAAGTCATGAGAAACATTAGCCATCAAATCTCTTTTAACTTTATCACTTTTCTTAAGTTCATTTTGAACTTCTTCTAAAGTTTTAGATAACTCTTCAATTTCTAAAACCCCATTCTTAGGAAATTTGTTATCATATTTTCCTAAACCAATATTTTTGGCTTTAGCAGTAATTTCTTTAATTGGTTTTGTTGTCTTGCGGGCAATAAACATAGAGATTAAAATAGAACAAATAATCATTAAAAGGACAAAATATATTAGCTGACCTTTAAACATTCTAACAAAACCAGAAGCACTTTCTAAGTTACTATAGATAAATACATTTTTTTGATTAGTTTTAATAGCATATAAAATGCCATTAGTTTTAGTAGCATAATTATATATTGGATAATAATTGCTAATTTCATTTCCCGTAGAAAAATTATTAATTATTTTATTTAAAGCTCGATTATTCTCTTTTAAAATACAACCATTTTGCATTGTATTATAATTAAAAGTTACATAATTATCATCAATAACCCTAATACATACTTCGTTATCATAAGCTAATTTTTCTGATAAAATATAAGTATCTTCATTACTTTCTTTATAAACATTAACTATCTCATTAAGTCTTTTTATTTGATAATTTTTATAAAGAAAATTAAAAACAAAAGACATATAAAACCAAATAAAAAGAATTATACCAACATTAAATATTAGTATAAATAAAAGTGATTTAAATTCAATACCTTTTATTTTATCTTTTATCTTCAATTTTATAACCCATTCCTCTTACTGTTTTAATTATATCACGATATTTACCAAGGCGCGCTCTTAAAGTTTTAATATGAGTATCAACAGTTCTATCATCACCATAAAAATCATATCCCCAGATGTTAGATAATAAATTTTCTCGTGATAAAGCAATATTTTTATTTTCCATTAAATATTTTAATAAATCATATTCTTTAGGAGTAAGCATTACAAGTTTATTATCAACATAAACTTCATGAGCTAAATCATCTATTTTAATTCCAGCGATGATTAAAGATTCTTCTTTAGTATTTCTTTTAATAATAGCTTTAACTCTTGCCACTAGTTCTTTTGGGCTAAAAGGTTTAGTTACATAATCATCTATTCCTAAGTCAAATCCAATTAATTTATCATATTCTTCACTACGAGCTGAAAGCATAATAAAAGGAATATCTTTTATTTTTTTGATTTCTTTACAAGCTGTATAACCATCCATTTTAGGCATCATTATATCCATAATTACTAAATCAATAGAATTATTTTTAACTATCTCTATGGCTTTTAGACCATCTTCCGCTTCATATACTTTAAAGTCATCTAAAATTAAATATTCTTTTATAACCCCTCTAATAAGGGCTTCATCATCAACAACTAAAATATTCATAGAAACCACCTATAAAAATAATATAATATAATTGTGATAAATAAATGAAATATAAATCACTTATTCACTGACAGAATTAACATATACTATCAAATTAGCAACATTTTTAAGACTAGCATTTGCTTTAATATTTTGACTGGCAATTAAACCCACCGCAATATCTTCATTATATAAATTATTATCGGGTGTTAGATATTCTACTTTTACCTCAATATTTCTTAAACTTCCCCAAGCTAAGGCTTCGTTAACTGTTTTTCCTGTAAAATCAGGAACAGTTTCTTCTTTAATTTCCCCTTTTATACCTTTTCCTGCTACTTTTATTTCATAAGGTGTATTGGCATCAAAACTAAATTCTTTTATAAGGGTTGCTTCTTCTTGTTCCAAATTAATCTTCATCATTTTGATAATATCTTCTAAACTTTCATCATAATATCCTAAAGCCGCACTGTAAGTATTAGAACCAGGATTATAAACTTTTAAATCATATACTTCCAAATATCCCTTGGAAGCGGTAATGGCTTCATTATCATTTAAAATATTGAAAACCACATCTTTTAAAATACTATAACTAGATAAAATTTGCTCTCTCGATAAATTAGTTACAACATTTTTACTTACTGCCCCCAAAATATCTTTAAAATCCGTTAAAGTATTTAAAGAAACTAACTTTTTAGCCATTGCTTCCACGATTAATTGTTGGTTTTGAATTCTTTGTAAGTCTCCTCCTGGTAAAGAATGACGATGTCTTGCATAAGCTAGGGTTTCTTCACCATTTAAATGTTGGACTCCTTTATCTAAACAGATCATGTTAGCAAAACTACGATTACTATCTTGCTCACAGAACTTATAAGTAACTTCAACATCAATACCCCCTAGGGCTTCGACTAAATCAACGACCCCTTTAAAGTTAATCTTAGCATAATAATCAACACTAATACCTGTTAAATCTTTAATTGTATCAATAACACATGTTACTCCCCCCGCACTAGAAGAATTAATTTTAGCTTCGCGTCCCTTTCGACAATGAATCGGAACATACAAATCTCTTGGAATACTAAAGACAGTCGCATTTAAGGTATTAGGGTTAAAGGTAAGAAGCATTAAAGTATCGCCATTAAAAGAACTGGCGGCATCCATTGTATCTTCAGTAGAATCAACTCCCAAAAGTAAAACTGTAAATGGTTCTTTTAAAGTTTTATTATTTTTTAAACTAATATCATTGTTTTTCTCTTTTAAGCTTTGTTTATAAATAACTTTAGTTTTAGTTTCAATATCTTTAAAAATATCATCACTGTTATTAGAACTAAAATAAGCAATATAATTTCCTTCTACAAAAGCTCCCGTAATTGTTCCATTATATAAATCATATAACATATCCTCATAAGATGAATAAGTATTTAATTCATACTTAAGATCATGTTTTTCAATGATATCTTTCGCAATTTTATATCCTTCAATATCATCTTCATTATCAATTATTCCCACTTTATTTATTTCTTTAGTATCTTTTAAACTAATTAAATAACCTGTATAAATAGTATTGTCTTTCTCCATTAAATTATCTATTTCTCCATAGACAGTATTAAAAATATAAAAGACAATGAATAAAATAATAGATATCATAAAAGTTAATAAAGTAAGAAAAGTAAACTTAACTTTATTTTTATTAACCATGTATAAATAACCTTTATAGGCATAAAACATTCCATATAAAATCATAAAGAATAAAATAATAATTCTAGCCAAGGTTTCAATACCGGTTAACTTAATTAATGATAAACTAAATAAAGAAAAAGAAAGGATAAAAAGAACTATTGTAACTAAATAGATTATTAAATTCTTTTTATTAGTATATAATAGTCTTTTTAACCTTCTAAACATCTTTTTATTCTACTCCTTTAAAACTTACAACATAAAGGTGATCATCTTTTAACATTACAATAACTTCACCTTTACGATAATAGCCTAAATCTTTTTCATAATCCCATTCTAAAACTAATTTATAGGCATTATTCTCTTCATTATTATAAGAATATTTGGCATCTTCTATACTTTGAAGACTTATTTTACTAACAATAGGATATTCATTTTTAGTTTTACTACCATCTTTATTTTCTAAATACTTATATAAAGTATCAGTAACATTCAACTTATAATTATCTAAGATATCTGGTAAAACGTAATCACATCCCCCAACATCATATTTACTATTTTTATTGTCTAAAGTAAATAAATCAATAATAAATAGTTCACTTAAATACTCTGCATATAAATTATAATCGATATTGTCACTATTTAAAAGTCCTTTTAGCTTTTGAAAGACATCTTGCATTATTTTATTATCTCGATCTTCTAAAACATAGCCATAAGTATCTATTTTATCTATTTCTTTATAAACCATTTCATTATTTTTGGGAAGAAAGAAATACACAGCTAAAATAATAGCAATTAATATAATTAATACTAAAATAATTCTCAGCATCACTTTAAATCTTTTTCGCATTTTTAGTCATTCCTTTTTTTCTCATTAAATAAATCATACGTAATTATAGCATTACCAACTTCTAAAGCCCTTTCAGATTTTTCTAGACAACTATTTAAATATTCATTATCTATATTTCCCCTTAATTCTTTATATTCTCCCGTTGAATTATTGTAATATATTTCTTTAGTTAAGAAATTACCATTTGGAAAAATAACTATATTATCATCTTTAATATTAAAAATATCATGACCTAAATAATGTTCATCTTTAATATTAAGCATATTAAATAAGGTTGGTGCTAAATCATACATTCCCATAATATTGGCATTTTCACCCTTTAATAATTTCTTTAACTTAGCATTCTTAGTCCAAAAGATTAATGGTGTCTTTTTATTTAATTGATGATCATAACTATCATAAGTAATATAAGTTGGATCCATTTCATCTTTTAATTCACCAGTTACAGGATCATAATTATATAGATAATTCATATCTTTATAACTTAACTTCGCATCATGATCACCATAGAAGACGAATAAAGTATTATTAAATTTATCCGAATTTTTAATTAAATCAACAAATTCTCCCAGAGCTTCATCAGCATAATGAGCACTGACAATATATTTACCAACATCTCTTTCACATAAATAACAAGTACTAGTCTCTTTACCATATTCATCTATAAAATAATCATTGATATTTAAAGTAAATGATGGATTAGGAGCAAATGGTGAATGATTTGAAAGCGTAATAAGCGTACCAAAATAATTACTATAACTATCTTCAATATTAGCTAACTTTTCAACAGCTTGACTAAAGAAGAGTTTATCATTAATACCAAGACCAACCCAATCAAGATTATTTGGATCTTTACTATTATCATTAAAGGTAAAACTATCTCTATAATACATATCTGTATAGCCTAAACGAGGATGAACATTATTCCGATTCCACATAGCTTGATAGTTACCATGCATACTGAAGGTATAATATCCTCTTTCTTTTAAAATCGCTGGTAAAGCTCTAAAGGTATTGTCAGCATAACTTACAAAAACAGAACCATTAGATGAAGGAAGTAAACCAGTTAAAGTTATATACTCAGCATCAGAAGAAGTGCCTACTGATACTTGCGGATAGAAATTACTAAAGAACATTCCTTCTTTAGATAATTTATTTAAATTAGGAGTAACTTCTTCACCATTAAAGCTTAAGCTCATAAGGAAATTTTGCATACTTTCCATATGGATATAAATAATATTATAACCCTCTAAGATACCCGTATATTTATTAGGATTATCATACCTTAAAAGATCTTCATCAGTAAAATAGTCATTAACTAAATTATAAGCATCTTCATAACCAAATAAGCTACTTAATTTAGGAATTATCGTTTGAATGGCATCATTTGTTTGATAAATAATTATACCAAACCTTTCCACTATATAAACACGATTCCATTGTTTAGAAAGACGACTATAATCAGAATTAGATGCAGTTAAAAAAGTAAAACCAATAAAGGCTAAAGATACTACTAATGTAGAAATAAACATTGGCATCTTTCTTTCTACTTTACCTACTAAATCATAATACGTTGATGATTTTAAAGAATTATGAATATAGTAAAAAATAATTGGTTCTAAAACATAAAGGAAATCAATAACTCGTAGTTGAGTATAAACAGAATCAGTTACTGTTTCTAGTTGTGAGACGGTAGAAAGTTCCGCCAGAGAAGCAAAAGAGGCATAAAACATATAATAAACGGAATTAATTATTTCAATTAAAGAAAAGAAGATAAGCCAAAAGAAAAAATAGGCAAATTGATTCTTAGGCTTAACCAAATAACCAAAAGAACCAATTAATAAAATAAGACCGATATCGGCGATTAAAGGCTTATAATTCCAAAAATTGCCAATCGTAAAATGTCTTACAACCATTGTTCCTAGAATAGCTAAAATAGTATATGATAAAAAAAGTCTATTGGAATAAACGTATTTTATAATTTTTAATCCGATCTTTTTAATGTAATTAGATAATTTCTTCATTTTCTAACCCTTTCAATATATATTATAACAATTTTCACGGCAACTTGTAAATAATTACCCGTTATGATATATTTAGAATGGGTGTTAATTATGGATATAAGTAAAAAAGTTAATAATATTATGAAACAAATCTTTTTGATTTTCCTCTATATTTTTCTAATTCTATTTTTAGAAGTTATCTTTTTTCAATTTATAACAAGTAAAAATCTTTTATTAGCTAATCTTAGTTATATTTTAATTGAATTAATTGTTTTAACTGTTTATATTTTAATCTTTCGAAAAACACTTATTCCCAATTTTAGTGATTTTAAAAAGAATTGGCGCAGTTATTTAAAAAAATACTATATTTATTGGTTAGTTGGCTTAGCCATTATGTTAATTAGTAATTTAATTATCAGTAATTTTATTGGTATGCCTGTTAATGAAGAAGCTAATAGGTTATTAATAAAAAAATATCCAGCTTATGCTTTATTTTCCACTTTAATATGTGCCCCCATAACTGAAGAATTAATGATAAGAGTTCCTCTAAAAAATACTTTTAAAAATCCTTGGATTTATATTATTCTATCTGGTTTATTATTTGGCTCATTACATGTTATCAACGTAATTGAAAGTGGTGATTTATTAGAGTTATTATACATTATTCCTTATGGAGCTTTAGGAAGTTCTTTTGCTAAAATGTATTATGACTCTGACAATGTTTGGATAAATATCAGTTTTCATTTTATTCATAATTTAATTGCGGTAAGTATGATCTTCCTAGGAGGTGCTTGATGAAAAAAGGATTGGCTATTATAATACTAGCTCTTGTTTTACTATTTTTATATGGTCGTTATATTGAAGTTAATCACTTTAAAACTCATGAATATATTATTGAAAATGAAAATATCCCTACTTCTTTTGAAGACCTTAAATTAGTTCAATTTTCTGATTTATTATATGAACCAAAAACTAGTGAAAAAATTTTAAAAAAAGTAACTAATAAAATCAACGATTTGGAAGCTGATATAATTATTTTTAGTGGCGATTTATTTAAAAAAAATGTTAAATATACGGAAGAAGACTATACTAAGATAAAAAAATATTTTGAAGAAATGCAAGCTAGTCTCTATAAATTAGCCGTTATTGGAGATAATGATGAGAGTAATATTCAAGAATATAAAGATATTTTATATGAATCAGGTTTTAATCTTTTAGATAATCAAAATATGCTTTTATTTTATAAAGATGAAACACCAATTAATGTGATAGGTATTACTAACTTACAGGCTGATTTTAATACTTTACTTACCACAGATGTCACTTACAATTATGCTTTAGCAATTAGTCATCAACCTGATAATTTTGATGAACTAAGAAGGCAAAATATCGATACAGTCATCGCGGGTCATTCTCTAGGTGGTCTTGCCAATATTCCTTTTTATGGAGGTTTAATTAAAAAAGATGGAGCTCAAAAATATAATAATTATTATTATAAAGATGGCAATAGCGAATTATATATTTCTAATGGACTTGGTTACGAAGAGTTTAACTTTAGACTTTTTAATACTCCATCTATTAATATTTATCGTTTTAGCAAATAATTTTATTTGCTTTTTTTATGGCTATCATTTAAAATAATTACTCCTAGGTGATAATATGCAAATAAAAGATAAGCAAAATATTAGGCATTTAAAAGATTGTAATGCAATGCCAATTTGTCCTGATAAACAAATATCTTGGCCTTTAATTTACAAGGCTTACCATAGTATGTTTTATGAAATTAATGGGGAAGCTTGGATTATCAAAAATAAAGGTGAAGAATATTCTTTAAATGAACTTTTAGGAGAAACCATCTCGAAATATTTTGACCTTCCTACTGTAGCAAATAAACTTATTTATCAAGATGATTCTTCAATTGGCGTTATGTCTCAAGTATTTTATAAAGATGGCTATACTTATTTTCATATTGATTCTTTTCCAGCTGTTGAGATAAGATATTATCATCATAACTTAGATAATTTAGATAACTCGCACTTTGACCATTTATATGATGCAATGGAAGATGAATATTTTAATCTTTCAGAAGAAAATATGATGGCTATTCAAAATAGTTTAAAAAGAATGGTTATTAGAGATTATTTTTCGGATCAACAAGATCGCAATATTGAAAATTTTATGTTTTCTTTTCATCAAGATAAAGTATCATTGGCGCCTTTATATGATCATGAATATTCTTTTGGCGATTATCCTTATGGTAGTTCCTTTTTCAATTTAAAATTGTATGATCCAAGAGTAAGACAAATAATTAAAAATGATGATTATCTTAAACAATTAATTACCAAAGGAATGGCTTTAAATGCTCAACAATTTATTGAACAAGTTGAAGATGAACATCAAATTATTTTAGAACTAACAGAAAGAGAGAGAGTAGCTAAAACTTTAACTCGGCAAAAGCATAAAATAAATAGTTATCGTCAAGATTTAGGAATATAAAAAAATACGCTCAAACGCGTACTTTTTTAAATCATTTTTCGATAATATTCATATCTTTTAATCGCATTTTCTTTTTGGCTATTCAATAGTTCTTCAGCTAATTTTTCATCTTTTATTTTTAAAGATTTAAATCTTACTTCATTATCCAAAAATTCATGATAACGACTAAAATCCGGTTCTTTACTATCTAAATATAATTTTTCTTCTTTTGGATTATAACGCATTAACAACTGATAACCAACATCGACTGCCAGTTTTTCTTCCGAAATAGAACAAGACATACCATCTTTAATGCCATGTTCAACACATGGAGAGTAAGCAATTATAATGGCCGGACCATTATGATCCATCGCCTCTTTAAATACTTTGATAGTATGCACTATATTAGCTCCTAAAGAGATACTTGCAACATAACAATTTGGATAACTCATTGCTATTCTAAATAAATCTTTTTTATAAGTCTTTTTACCGAAATCAGCAAATTCAGCAACAGCCCCCATTTTACTACTTTTACTAGCTTGACCACCAGTATTAGAGTAAACTTCGGTATCTAAAACTAAACATTTGATATTTTCATTTTGACTCATAACATGATCTAAACCACCAAAACCAATATCATATGCCCATCCATCACCACCAAAAGCCCAAACTACTCGGTAAGGAATATATTCTTCTAATTTTCTTAAGTCTTCGGGAATTTTTTCATCTTTTAATTTTAAGAAAACTTCTTTCGTAATTTTAGCATCATTCATATTATTAAGCCATAAAAGAAACAATTCTTTAACTTTTGGCGTAACGGCATCTTGACAGATTTCCATAATCTCTTTAATTCTATTTCTTTTATTTTGATAAGTTAGATGCATTCCTAAAGCAAATTCCGCATTATCTTCAAATAAAGAATTAGCCCAAGGGATGCTGTAAGGAGTTGATGGTGCACTTCCTCCATAAATAGAAGAACAACCAGTTGCATTAGCAATAACTAATTCACTACCAAATAACTGAGTAAGAAGTTTTATATATGGAGTCTCTCCACAGCCAGCACAAGCTCCATTAAATTTAAAATGATTCTTTTGGAGTGATGCTCCCTTTAAATTAAATTTATCTAAAACATTAGGATTTTCATATTCTTCAAAATATTTAGCTGCAATTTTTCTATTTTCTTCATCTCCTTTTCCAAAAGATAAAGCCTTCGTTGGACAATTATTAATACATAGACCGCAGCCAGTACAATCTTTTTCACTAATAGCCAAGTAAAAATTATAATCTTTAACGCCAACGGCTTCTTTACCAATTTTTTCTTTTAATAATAATGGTCTTATAACTCCATGAGGACATACAATATTACATTTTCCACATTGAATACATTTTTCTATATCCCAAACCGGTACTTCATAAGAAATACCTCTTTTTTCTTTTTGACTTAAATCCCAAGGAAAAGCTCCATATCTAAAAGGAATAAGCTCACTTACTTTTAAACTGTTTCCTTTTAAATGATTTATTTTAGCAAATATATTTTCTTCTTCTTCCTCTTTTTCTTCTTCTAAAGTAAGATTAGTTAATTCTTTTAAATCATCTAAAGAATCTTTTAAAGCTTTTAAATTGTTATTTACAACATCTTCTCCTTTAGTCATAAATGCTTTTTTAATTAATTCACAAACTTTATCATAACCTTCTTTAATATTTAAAAGATTTAAAATAATAACTTCCATTATCTTATTAATCTTACCTTTTATATTGTTATCAATAGTAATTTTAGTTGCATCAATATAATAAACTTTAAGTCTCTTAGTTAAAACAATATCCTTTATTTTATTAGGTAAAAAAGCATTTAATTCTGAAGCATTTTTACTCGTATTAATTAAAAGAATACCTTCTTCTTTAATATTATCTAAAATATCTAATTTTTTAAAATATTCTTCTTTTGTTACAACCACTATTTCTGGATTAGTCACATAGTAAGGGGCATTAATAGCATCATTTCCCCAACGTAAATGAGAAATAGTAATTCCACCACTTTTTTTAGAATCATATTCAAAATAGCCTTGAACATAATAATCATTTAAAGATATAATTTTTAATAATTCTTTACTAGCACTAACCATTCCATCAGAACCAAATCCAAATATTTTAGCTTCTTTAAATGGTAATGATAGACTATAATCATAAACTGGTAATGATAAATTAGTAACATCATCATTTATACCAATAGTAAAATTATTTTTTAAATTTTCCTCTAGCATTTTAAAAACACTATAAATATCTTTAGGAGTGGTGTTTTTACTTGAAAGTCCATATCTACCTCCCACAATATTAATCTTTTTAGAATTTAGGGCACTTACGACATCTAAGTATAATGGTTCTCCCATTCCTCCAATTGATTTACTACGATCTAATACAGCTATATTTTCAACTGTTTCAGGTAAAACGTCTAAAAGATATTTACTACTAAAAGGTCTATATAAATGAACATTAATTAATCCGACTGATTTTCCTTTTTTATTTAAATCATCCACGACTAATTTAATTGTATCTGTAATGCTTCCCATCGCTACAATAATATTTTTGGCATCTTTTACTCCATAATAATTAAATGGCTTATAGTCTGTATGCATAATCTTATTAATGGCTTTCATATTGTCATAGACAATATCGCTCATTTTATTATAAAGTTCATTTCGGGCTTCAACGGATTGAAAATAAATATCCTCATTTTCGGCCATACCATATTGCATACCACAATCAACATTTAAACTTCTTTTCTTAAATTCTTCTATTTTATCCCAAGGAATTAATTTTAATAATTCCTCTACTGGTATTTCTTCAATTGTATTTAATTCATGACTAGTTCTAAAACCATCAAAAAAATGAACAAAAGGAAGGCTTCCTTTTATGGCTGAAAGATGTGCCACCGCGGCTAAGTTTTGAGCATCAAAAACATTAGATGATGATAACATGCAAAATCCTGTATCTCTTGTAGCATAAATATCCGAATGATCACCAAAAATAGATAAAGCATGTGTTGCCACAGTTCTGCTTGCAACATGAATAACTCCTGGTAAACATTCTCCTGCAATCTTATACATATTAGGAATCATTAATAAAAGTCCTTGACTAGCCGTAAAGGTCGAAGCCAGTGATCCAGTAAGTAAAGCACCATGTAGTGTTCCTGCTGCCCCTGCTTCACTTTGCATTTCAATTACTTTAGGTTTGCTATTATATAAATTAGTTAAATCACTATGTGTTAAATAATCAATATTGGATGCCATTGGACTAGAAGGCGTAATAGGATAAATACTACATATCTCACTAAAAAGATAAGCAACTCTACTACATGCAGCATTACCATCTACTTGTTTTTTCATTTAAATCACCTAATTAAATTATAGAATAATTTAAGCTTTTTTACTAGTTTAAAATATACATCATATTTACTTTCATTTCTAATCAGGGATATTAGCAATTATATAAGGTCTATCATAAGTTCCATCACCAGCTAATCTAATATCTAAATTAATATAAAATATAGGGCGAACAACCCATTCCTTAGTGTAAGCCTCTGGTTCAAAAGTTGAAGAACCACTATAAGTTGTCCAAGCTCCAGATTGATAACCGTAAAAATTTCCACGATGACTCATAGTCCATGCCCGATCACTTGTCGGTTGCTTTAACAAACTGCTATCTAAATTTTTTGATGTATTTGGTTTTCGATTTAAACCATAAGTTGTCTCAAGCCAACAACTACCTATCGACTCTAAAACCATATCCTGATCTTTAACACAAGCAAATAGAACATCACTTAAATACATTAAGCCAATTGGCTTTTCACCAACTTCTTTAACTGATCTTTCATTTATATATGAATCATTATACTGAAAGGCGTAACCATTTTGCAATCCAACATACCAGATGGGATTTTTTACTATTAAACTTGTCCAAGCAGAGTTCTTCATATAATCATAATACGGATTTCCAACAAAATAGCTATCGGTAGAATCCTCACTATTTAGAAATTTATAAATATCTGATTGAGTAAATGTTACCGTCGTTTCATCTGTATTATGCCACTTAAATTTATCCTGATCACCTTTAATTATTTTAGTGGCTTTTAAAAGCTTTAATTGTCTATTTGTTTCATCAAAACCTAAAATTCGATACATATATTTATCCGTACTTTCTAAACATTCATTTTGCTCATCAGTTCCAAAACAAATAAAATTATCAGTAACCTCTTGATACGTACCATTAAATCTTCTCAAGGTATCTACAACATCTTCAAAATCGTCATTAGCTCCATAATATAATATCCATTTATTTCTCATATCCATATCAGCTGTTGTCTCTAAAGAACCATTCTCTGTTCCTGAATTTTTTATTATCATATCCACTGCTTCTAGAGTACTATCAAAATATAAGTAACAATAAAGAGAAGTTTTAGTTTTTATTTTAGCTGTATAAGTATCCTCATTAAAATCTAATACTTCTCTAGCATCAACTAATTTTCCTTGCCCATTGTAACATTCAGCTTTATAGTAAGCATATGCACCGACATCTGGCCATTCATTGCTTACTGTTTCCGTATATCCACCAGTTCCATCTCCTAACATATAAGCAAGCATTTTAGGTTTTTCTTTACTTTCATACTTTACTTTTTCTACTTTATTAGTTAAGATCCCTATTGGGTTTAATATATAGGCGCTTTCTAGTATTGTTAAAATTATTAAAATAATTATTACTATTTTCTTTTTCATTTTTAACCTTCCTCAATCTTTTTATTAAAATAAGCATAACAAGTATTTGGCTTTGTTGTTGTATATTCAAATAATCCCGATGATTCATTATATGTTATACTAGTTGCTTCTTCATTTGTACAAATTGTTTTATCATAATCATAACCAGTATTAGGAACATCATTAGAATATAAATACATTTTGTCATTATATGATATAGTTCCATAATCAGGATCTTCCAGCAATATGTAAATTACTAAATCTGAATTTTGATTTATATCATAATAAACTTCGCAAATTATTTGGCCATAAGTTTCTTCTTGGCCAACAATTGTAATTACTTCATTATCAGCATTAAAAGTTGAAAACTGGGCTCCAGAAGGATTACATTTTGATTTTTTACTATTATATTGATAGCCAAATGCTGGAATATAATCTGCTTGATTATATTTCTTTTGATCGTATTGATCTTGTAAAAAAATTAAAACATTAATGTCAGCATTTTTAACTTTAACAGGTGGAGTTGCCTTTGAAAAACCACCAATTGTTGAACTAATAATAGAAATCTCATTATTAGATGAATAATAAGCATAAGAATTTTTGATAAGAAATTTTATGAGAAACAAAATAGATACTATTAAAAAAATAGTAATTATCATAAAATAGCTTTTATTTTTTGCAATTTGTTTAAATTTCATATTAGGCCTCTAATATTAAATACGGCACATCTGTCGTATTTTAAATATATCAAAAAAGGACGCTTATGTCAATAAAAATACGTCCATGTAGCCGTGTAAAAGAAATAATAAATATGACATAATTGCCGTAGGTGATAACATGTTTAAAGAATATCGAAAAGCAAAGAAATTAACCCAAGAACAATTGGCGGAACTTTCTGAACTCGATACTAGAACCATTCAAAGAATTGAAAATAATGAAAGAGAGCCTTCCATTGAATCTTTTAAAAAATTAATTAAAGCTTTAAATATAAAAGATAAAGATATCTTAGAATACTTAAAAAAATAAAGTTCCGATTTGGGAACTTTTATTTTTTTAAACATTCTTCAATTTTCATAAGTCGATTATACTTAGCTATTCTTTCACCTCGACATACTGATCCTGTTTTTATAAAAGGAATACCAAATCCCACAGCTAAATCAGCAATAAAGGTATCTTCTGTTTCTCCACTTCGATGGCTAATTATAGTTTTATAATTATTTTTCTTCGCAGTAATAATAGTTTTAGTCATCTCTGATATTGTTCCAATTTGATTAGCCTTAAGTAAAATAGCATTACCAGCATTGACATTTATTCCGGCTTCTAATAAATGAGAATTAGTACAGAAATAATCATCCCCCACTAGCATTATTTTATCACCAATTAGTTTAGTTAAAACAGCTAAGCTTTCCAAATCATTTTCATGAAAAGGATCTTCTATACTAATAATTGGATAATTTCTAACTAAATCAATATAATACTTTATTAAATCATTAGCGTTTAAATAAGTATTATCAATTTTATACATATTTTTATTTTGATCATATAGAGTTGATGCGGCACAATCTAGCGCAATTAAAATATCTTTACCAGGATGATAATTAGCTTTATTTATTGCATCCATAATAAGATCTAAAGCTTCTTTAGTCTTACTTATATTCGGAGCAAATCCCCCTTCATCACCTACACCAGTACTATAACCTTTTTCTTTTAATATTCCTTTTAAAGTATGAAAGATTTCACTAGCTGCTTGAATTCTACTCGCTTCTCCCTTCATAATAGGAACAATCATAAATTCTTGAATATCTAAATTATTGTCAGCATGAACACCCCCATTTATAATATTTACCATGGGGATAGGTAGAGAAACTTTTCCATATGTTATATATTCATATAATTCTTTATTTTGAAGTTTAGCAAGACATTTTAAAGACGCTAGTGAAACCGCTAACATAGCATTAGCGCCTAAATTACTTTTATTCGCTGTACCATCTAATTTTAAAAGTGTTTTATCCACTAATACTTGATCTATTTTTTGACCAATTAAGGCATTTCTAATAACTGTATTAACATTTTGAACAGCTTTTAAAACTCCTTTACCCATATATCTATTTTGATCATTATCTCTTAGTTCTAAAGCTTCTTTAGAACCAGTTGATGCTCCACTTGGAACCGAAGCCACTGCCGTTATATTATTAGCAAGAATCATCTCAACTTCAATCGTGGGATTGCCCCGGCTATCTAAAATTTCTCTTGCTTTAATATCTTTTATATTCACACTTCATCACCCTACATCTTTAGTATACCCATATTATTTTTATTTAACAATAGAACAAATAATATAATTTTAAACTTTACATTTTTAAGCTAAAAAGTAAGAACTTCTTTTTCTTAAAAGAACAATATCTATAATATTTAAAAGACCATAACCTAAATAGCTTATTCCTAAAGCACTGATGACTCCATCGCCATTAGCAAACATAACAATTATACCAAGAGCAAAGATTAAAAGACCAGATACTAATGTTAATAACCAACTAGATTCTTTATATTTTTTTAAACATAGAGCATAAGCTACTTTTTGAGCACAGCAAATGATAAAAAAGATTCCTAACATAATAGGTAATATTTTATATAGAGCACAAGCTAAAATACCAACAATTAATTCTAATCCTCCAAAAATAGCATTATATCTAAATAAAATTAATTCATCTTTTTTAAAAAATGAAAATAAAGTAGCAACACTATAAAGAATTAAAAAAACACCAGTAATAATTGCAACCATTAAATGATTCATCGTTGTATTAGTAAAAAAGATTAATCCTAATAACACGGAAATTATAGATAGACCTATTTCAATTATCGTAACAGTGTTAAATATTCCTTTTACTTCTCCAAAAATTTTTTCAATCATTTCTACTTCACCCTAATTTAAATTATACTAGGATTTACTTTCTTAATCAAGAAAATTATGTTAAAATATATGGAAAGAAAGCGGTGATGGTATGCATATTGAAGAACTAGGGACAAGAGAATTTAACCACTTTCAACAAAATCATCCTTTATCCAATTTTTATCAAACAGTTAACTATGCTCTACTAATGGCGGAATGTGGTTACGATTATGATTTAATTGGTTTAATTGATGAAAATAATGTCCTTCAAGCAGCCTCTTTAATATTATTAAAGCCAATTGGTATTAAATGCTTTTATGGATACGCACCAAGGGGATTTTTAATCGACTATCAAAATGCTTCTTTAGTTCAAACGTTCACTGAAGAATTAAAAAAATATTATTATGAAAAAAATGTTATCTTTATTAAAGTTAATCCTAATATAAAAATTGCCACGATTGATAATAAAACTTTTACTAAAATGCCTAATGAACTGGAAAGTATCGATGATATTTTAATTTCTAATAGCTATAAAAAATTAGCTAACAATCTTTATTTTGAAGCTCAACTTCCTCGTTTTAATGCTCTAATAGATTTAAAAAAGACTATTCCTTCAGAATTTTCTAAAAATACTAAAAATAAAATTAGAAAAGGCATTAGAAAAGGTTTAGTTTTTGAAAAGTGTGATAAAGACCAAATTAATATCTTTTATGAATTAATGAAAAATAAAAAAGATAATAGTTCTTACTATTATCAAGATTACTATACAGTATTTGCTAAAGATGATGCCATTGATTTATTTTTAATCTCCATAAATTATGATAATTTTTTACAAAACAGTCAATATTTCTATAATGAAGAGGCTGATAAAAATAATAGATTAAATAATAAATTAGCTCATAAAAATACGGATCGAACTATTAATGCTAAAATGCAAAGTGATAAAGTTATGTTATCTTATAAAAATGATATTATGGAAGCAACAAAAGGAATAACTGAAAATAAGAAAGAATATATTGCAGGAGCTTTAGTAATTAAACATAATGATACCGCTAGTATTATTTTTAGTTCTTATCAAAAAGGATATAAAAGATTTGCCCCTAATTATTTCTTACATTACAATTTAATAAAATATTATCAAAATGATTTTAATTATTTAGATTTAAATGGTATTGTTGGTAACTTTAAAGAGGAAAATCCTTACTCTGGTTTAAACCGCTTTAAGCTAAGTTTTAATCCTATAATTTATGAATATATAGGTGAATATGATTTAATTATTGATCAAAAAAGTTATGATATCTTATTACATAATGGGGTATTAGCTAAAACATTTAATAAAAATGACATTTTAAAAAGCAGTTAGCTTTTTTTACATTCTTTCAGGAACATTTATAGCTAATATATCTAAAAGTATTTTATTTACTTTATAGACAATACTAACTAAATATAACCATGATTCTCTTAAATCTTCATTATTTTCTTTAAGAATTATATTTTCTGTATAAAAACGATTAAAACTAGTTGCTAAACGATATAAATAGTCAGTAATATCGTTTAAAGATTTAGCTTGAAAAGAATTATTTAAAACATTATCAAAATTAGTTAATAAAAGAATTAATTCTCTTGTAAATGATCCTTTAATCATTTTCATTTCTTGCCATTTATAATTATTTTCACTAGCTTTAGCTAATAAAGATTTCATTCGAATGGTTGAATATAAAATATATGGCCCTGTTTTTCCATCTAAAGAACAAAACTTTTCTAAGTCAAAATTATAATCAGTTTCTCTATTAGGAAGTAAATCAGCATATTTTACGGTCGATATAGCAATATCCTCAGCAATTGAATCTCTGTTTTCTAATATATTTTCGTTTAACCTTTTTAAACTTTCTTTTTTAACACTTTCTAGTAAATCAGTTAACCGCATTACCCCGCCATCACGAGTTTTAAAAGGCTTTCCATCACTACCATTCATGGTTCCAAAGCCCGCAAAAACTAATTTTTGAGAAGGAGAAGCAATTTTAGATTTATAAGCAGCCCGGAAGACTTGCGTAAAATGTAGTTCTTGTCTTTTATCAACAATATACCATATTTCTGATGGATTATTTATCTTAATTCTTTCATATATAGTGGCTAATTCAGTGGTACTATAAAGTATTCCTCCATCACTTTTAATCAGTAACATTGGAGGAATTTCTAATTTATCGTTAGGTAAAGATACCGGGATTACTTTAGCTCCTTCACTTTCTTCAACAATATTTTGTTTATCTAAGTAATCAAGCATTTCAGGTACATACTTTTCAGCATCACTTTCCCCTTTATATAAATCATAATGCGTATTTAACCGATCATAAATTTTTTTAATATCTTTTTTAGATATTTCCATAATTTCTTGCCATAAAGCATAAATGCCCTTTTCCCCGTTTTGCAATTTTTTAGTCATCAATTGCGCTTCTTTTAAATATTCTTCATCTTCTTTAGCTTTCGTGGAAGCATATGGATATATTTCTTCTAAAAGAGCACTAGTAATTTCTACTTTAGGATATTCTCCTTCATAATCTTCTTTAAAATAAAGCCAAGAAGGATTTCTCTTTTTAAGTTCTAAAAGAACGAGTCCTAAAGGACGACCCCAATCTCCTAAATGAGTATCAGATATCGTTTCATATCCTAAATAATTACATAATCTTTTTAAAGCTTCCCCAATATTAGCACTTCTTAAATGACCAACATGAAGGCTTTTAGCTACATTTGCACCCCCATAATCTAAAAAGATTAATTTATTCTTTTTGGCATAAGAAAAGTCCGGATTATTGAGATAATTAATAAGGGCTTCATCACTTATAGATAAATTAAGGAATCCTGGTCCAGCAACATTTACATCTTTAAAGAAGGAATCTTTAACTAAAATATCTTTAAGCATATTAGCAATTTCTACAGGATTTTTATGATATGTTTTAGCTAAAGCCATCGCTCCATTATATTGAAATTCGCCTAAATCAGGACGATTAGATTCAGTTACAACAAGATCATCTACTTCATAGTCTAATTTTTTTAAAGCATCTTTTATTTTATCAGCCATAATATTATAGAATTTTTGCAAAATAATCACCACAATTCTTTAATATTTTACCAAAATATTACAAATAATACAAATATCCGATATTGTTTTTTCATATATTTATGTGTATAATATATGTTGTGGTGATTTAATTATGAAAAAAAATACCCAAAAGGTAGAAAATAAAAAAGAAATTAAAAGTAGTACAGCTAAGAAAGGTAAAATTAGAATTAAAAAGAAAACCATTTCTTTATTAATTATCTTTATAGCTATTCCGGTTTTAATCTTTTCTGGTTATGAAATTGTAACTTACTTTATTGATTCAGCTAAAACTAAAAACCAATTACAAGAATATGAATCACAAGCTAACTTAACTCCCGATGAAAATGAAGCAGAAGTTATTCCTAGTGATGATGCTGAAGACAGTCCTTATTGGAATTACATAAATATGGATTTAATGGATGTTGATTTTACTGAATTAAAAGAAAAGAATAGTGACTTAGCTGGTTGGTTAACAGTTGGAGGTACTAATATCAATTATCCATTTGTACAAGCTGCAGATAATGATTACTATCTAACTCATTCATTTGATAAGAGTACTAACAGAGCTGGTTGGTTATTTATGGACTATCGGAATGATAAAAATGAATATGGTAAAAATACCATTATCTATGCTCATAATATGAAAGATAAAACAATGTTTGGTAGTTTAAAGACATTATTAAATAAATCTTGGTATAATAATGAAGATAATAGAGTTATTAAAATGTCTTCTGAAAAATATAATACTTTATGGCAAATATTTAGTGTTTATACTATTGTTACCACTAATGATTATATTTGGACTGATGAAAACTTCTCTAGTGAAGCTCAATATCAAGAATTCTTAGATAAAATAAAAGGTAGAAGTTATACAGATTTCAAAACATCAGTTAATTCAAAAGATCGAATCTTAACATTATCTACTTGTCATGGTAGTGATAAAAAATTAGTAGTTCATGCTAAACTAATAAAAATAGCAGCTAGATAATAGCTACTATTTTTTTATTGATTAATTACTTTTGTTTTAGATATTATTTCGTGGATACCTCTTCTATCTTTTCTAATACACATAACACTAAAGTTTATGATGGCAAAAAGTAAGAAGATATAACTAATAATAGTATTTACTAGCATATATTTACTAGCCTTTATAATAAATACTAAAATAGTACTTAAAACTAAGGGAATAATACTTCCAACATAAATATAAAAACTAAATAATGCCCTAATTAAATAATTTAAAATACTAACATCTTTTTTCTCTTCAACATTTACTACTTTAATTTTCATAATTTGTTTTCCTAAAGTAGCGCCCCGATTATATTTTTGAAAAAAGACATAATAGAGAATTAAGACAACCATTATAGCTATATTATAACTAATACTGTATTTAGTTAAATAATAATAGTTATCATTATTTAACTTAATCATTTCATTTTCATTAATATCACCATTATAATATTCTTCTAAAACACTACTATATTTTTCATAAGTTTCTAAATATTTATCATAATGGGGATTAATAAATCTAATGCTAGTTACTAAAGTTACTACAAATAATACTAACAAAATATCTAAAAGGTAAGCAATTACTCTTTTAGATATTTTTACTTCACTCACACTATTTTCCATAACTAACTCGTTTCTAACTTAGATGTAAGCTTAGCTGATACAGTATCTTCTTTACCATTTCTTACATAAGTAATTTTAATAGTATCACCAATTTTATGCTTATATAATTCATATCTTAGATAAGCAACATTACTAATACTAACATCATTAATCTTCGTAATAATATCGCCTACTTTTAATTTAGCTTTAGAAGCCACTGAATTTTCATAAACACTATTAATGATAACACCACTCGTAATATCTTCTGGAATATAACGACTATAAAGAGGATTACTTAAAGCATTAGTGACATTAACCATTTCAATACCTAAATATGGATATTCTGAAGCTTCTCCCTTTATAATAGCTTCGGCTTTTTCCACTACATTTTCAATTGGAATAGCAAATCCCATTCCTTCAACTCCTGTTGATTTTATTTTAGCTGATATTACGCCGATTACTTCACCATTAGAATTACATAATGGTCCACCTGAGTTACCACTATTAACAGCAGCATCAGTTTGTAAAACATTAATGATAAAATCATTACTACTATTGTTAGATAAAGATACTGGAACTTGTCTTTCTTTACCAGAAATTATTCCTCTTGTTACAGTCCAAGAATAGACATTATCTAAAGGTGCTCCCACTGTAAATGTTGTATCTCCCACTCTTAATGTTTCTGTTTTACCAATAGTTACAGCATCAATATTATCTTTAGCCTTTACTTCTAAAATAGCAATATCGGCATATTGATCACTTCCTAGTAATGTAGCTTCGGCTTCATCACCATCGGAATAAGTAATTCGATAATTATCACCATCAGCAATAACATGGTGATTGGTAACAACATAGAATTTATCACCTTCACTTTTGTAAATAAAACCACTACCAAAAGCATATAAATCTTTTTTATCATAAGTTGAGACAATAACAACTGAATTGTAAACCTTCTCAACGGCATCAGCAATTCCCTCATCAGTAACTGTAACATCTCTTTCAATTTTAGTTACTGTTTCTTGAAATATAGCAGGAAATTTATACATTATTCCATACATTAAAAATATTCCTAAAGCAATTCCAAATAAAGTATAAACAATTACTTTCGTTCTTCCTTCAGCTTTTTGTTTCATTATTTTACCCTCACAATCTCTTTAAAATTAATAGGAAATCCCATTGTATCTAAGACATCCGTAATCATTATTGATTCTAATTTTCCATCTAGAATATCTAGTTCATAACTTATCTCATTCATCATTAAATGAAAATCATCTTCTTTCAATACTTGTTTCAATATTATTATAATCGCAAATAAGTCATTTACACCATAAACATATTCTCCTTCTTCATCTTTTTCAATATTTAGCAAATCATGATATTTAGTATGTTCAATCTTTTTATGAGTTTTATTATTAAAACACATATCTTCATGAGCACATAAATTTCGATAATTAGCTAAAATAGGAAAGTATAAAATTAAATTTCTAACTGGCACTCCATAGATATCAGCAATTTCTTCTTGATCTTCTTTTTGAAGGACAGAATATAACTCTCCCACAATGCCAAAAGATAAAACTTTAACGACAATCCATAGAGGAATATAACCATAGTTGACTATATAGTGACTAGTAGCGGCATGTTGCTTACCATTAACATTTATTTGCCTTTTCATTTTACGAAGCAAATCATTAATTTGTTTAGCTTTAGCATAATCATGATCAAAATTATCAGCGTTCAAATAATGTTGTTCTTTAAAACCATGATTTTTGCTCATTACATACGAAAGGATACTCTTTAGGTTATTTTCAACAATTAAAATATTTTTAAACAAAATATTTCTAAGTTGCCTATCAAAATTAAACATTCCGTATAATTCGCGAAAATTAGTCCCAGGAATAAATTTTCTACTACCATCACTTTTTAGAAATAGATGCCGATAACCACTTAAAAAGAAATAATTTTCTCTTAAAAGAATTTCTTTGGCGCTTACTTCATCATCTATTACGAGTCCCTTATGTCTTAGAAGTTCAATTTGTTCATCAAGATTTTTAAATGTCTTAGACCCCATATTATTCACCTATTAAATTATAACATAAGAAACAAATTAAATATATCTATTTTTAGTGTATTTTTAATATACTTTAAATGAAAAGATAAATTTCAGTTAATAGAAAAGAAATGAAAATAAATCTTGCAACAAAAAATATACCCGAGTTTGACAGTTAAAGAAAATAAAAAAGTTTAATTTTTTGATGAAATTAGGCTTTTCTTTTTAAGTAAAGTATGGTATTATTATATTGTAACATTGTAAGGTGGTGATGACATGCATATTGAATGCACTAAAAATTCGGGTATTCCTTATTTAAGAATTGTTGAAGGAAGATATACTAATGAAAATGGTAAAGTTAAAATAAAAAAGAAAGTTTTAAAAAATTTAGGAGCTTTATCAAAATTTGATGATGGTAAACCTGATTTTTTAAAAAGATTTAGAGAACAATTTAAAAATGGTGAATTAGATTTTTGTAAGGATTTTAATATTGAATTAAAAGAGAAAAAAGAAAAAATAATTCTAGAGTTTACTAAAGATGATTTTATACTTAATCCTAAAAATATAGGTTATTTATTTTTAAATCAAATATATAATGAATTAGGTATAACAGAAATTTTAAATAGAATAAAATCAGATTCTAAGATTGAATATGATTTAAATGGAATAACAAAGGTGTTGGTATTTGGAAGAATATTAAATCCTCAAAGTAAAAAGAAAACTTTTGAAGCAAGAGACCAATATCTATTTCCAATTGTAGA
>CANRKS010000003.1 GCA_947631285.1 uncultured Bacilli bacterium
TGTTGTTGTACAACCACTACTGGTTGTATTCCATGTTTTACAGCCAAATGATGAATTCTCACATGACGGCCAAGTTGCACAAGTAGTATTCACACAATTTTCATCCGCATCTTTCCCACAATAACAAACATAACCTGTAGAATCTGTTCCTCCATAAGAATATCCCATTGATTGACATAAATTTGTACAATGACCATAACCACTAGAATCACTAAATTTTTTATAGCACCCTTTACCACTTGCGCTTACACTCCAACCAGATGAACATGAATAAGTACAAGTTTGATTATAAGTTTGACAATCTCCACAAACAGAACCTGAGCTTGTATTATAAGTTTTACATGAACATACCTTTTTAGTATAATATGAACTAGATGTAGACTTAGATACAGGAACTTCACAACTATTAGTGTTTCCTGCTTTATCTGTTATTGTCTTATAGGTTGTAGACTTTAAATTACTAAATGTTTCTTTTTCGTTTACACATCCACTTGTTACATCTATACACCCTACTGTTCCACTTACACCACTTGAGCCTTTACTGGTTTTAACTATATCACCACAAGTAGGACTAACATTATCAAAAGTTATTTCATCAATTTCATAATCAGACACCATTCCTTTAGCATCTTGTAAATAGGCAAACACTAATTTCTTTTCATTAGTATCATTTTGAAAAGTATAATTACCAGTAATACTGTTTTCACTTTCTAAAACACTTATCCATTCACAATTATCGTCACTTTCTTCTTCGGTAAGACAATAAGCATTAATCTTTAAACTATCTAAATTAGCCCAAGATAAATAAAAAGAATTAGTCATTTCGTTAGTATATTTTTCTTCACCTTCTTCTTTTAGATAAAACTCTGGTTTAGCAATGGGGCTTTTAGGATCTAAATAAAGTTCACATAAAATAGTTTTATCAGAAGTAAGTTCTAACATATCATCAGTAACTTTTAAATAATCTCTTAAAGGGGTTATTTCTTGTTTTTCTTTATCATAACAATGCGTATTTGTATAATTTACTCGATAACCAATTGGTAAATTATTTCCATCATTATAAAGATGATAGCCATCATCTTCTTTAATATAAATAGCTAAAGTTTTAGGGGGCTTTATAGAATGAAAAGAGTTATTATTGCTTAGTAAAAACAAACTAACAATAGTTAAAAATATTCCTCCTAAAACAATTCCTATTTTTTTCTTATAATTCATATTATTCCTCATATTATCTAAAAGAATTGTATCATATTTTATTCTTAAATACTACTTATTCTTTAAATAATTAATCGCATCATCTAAAGTATGAACTTTAACAACATCTATTTTTAAATGACGTTCTTTCTTTACTTTTAAAGCTTCTTCATAGTTTTCTTCGGGACAAAAAAAGATATCAGCTTTATTTTTCGAAGCTCCGAGTAATTTATATTTTACGCCCCCAATTTCTTCTACAACCCCATCACTTGTTATAGAACCTGTTCCAACAATATTAAGACCTTTCGTAATATCTTCTTCCGTTAAAGCGTTATATATTTGTAAACTCATCATAAAACTTCCACTACTACCTGATTCACTATCTTTCATCTTTATAGAAACGGGTATTTCTGTTTCATATTCATAAGTTGTATGAAAAGCTACTCCCACTTTTAAAGTATCATCAGTATCTTTATATATTTGGGCTTTTTTTACTTCCTTTTTATTATGAGTATTTATAACTCCTACTTCTACTTCTTCCCCTTCTTTTAAGGTATTTATATAAGTTTTTAATTTCTCAATTGATGATATTTCTACCTCATTAATACTTACAATCTCATCTCCCACGACTAAATCAGTCTTTGCTTCATCACTGATAAAGATTATTTTATTATGGGTTTTCGTAATCGTTAGCTTATAATCGGAACGATTAAAAGCCGCGATTATAGCATTATCAATTCCTTCATCCATGTATTCTTTTCCCACTTCAATAACATCTTCATAACTATCTTCATTAGTTATTTCTTTTAAAGGATATAAATCCCAATCGGGCATAATATAAGAAAGCAAAATAAAGGGCATAGTCCCCTTCATCGCTGTAACATAGCTCATCTTTAAGCTTCCTGATTCCTCATATTCTTTTTCAATCTTCACTCTTTCTTTTAAATCAATAGTGCCCCCACTTTTATAAATAACAAATGGTAACTCATAATAACAGATAAAAATCAAGAAAATTAAAAAGATAAAAAATTTATAGTTTTCTTTAAAAAAAGTTTTTATTTTTTCATATAATTTATTAAACATTATATCACCTAATTTATTATAGCACTTTGAAAGGTTTTTATGAACAATCTAAAAAAAGTTTTTCTATTATTTATCCTTATTTTTTTATTATCTTTTCTTTTTAGATATAACTATATTTTATCTAAAAGTATTATAGATGCCACTTATTTGTGGTTAGAAAAAGTTTTTCCTACTCTTTTTATCATGTTTGTTTTAAATGATCTTATCATTAAAACTAATATGTTATCTTTTTTAACTAATTTTATTAGTCCAATATTTAATAAAATATTTCATACTTCTCATTTATCTTTTGAAGCTTTCTTCCTTTCTTTATTTTCTGGAACTCCCTCTAGTGCTTTTATTTTAAAAGAAATGACTTCTCAGAAGAAAATAAATTTAAATGATGCCAATAAATTAATAGCCTATACTTTCTTTCCTAATCCCTTGTTTTTATATACTATTTTAAATTTATCATTTAATAAAATAATTACTTTAAAAATAATTCTTACTATTTATCTTTCTAATTTAATAATTGGTATCTTTTTAAGAGGAAAAGAAATTAAGCAAGAGGAAATAAATTTAAATTCTTATTCGCCAGCTTCTAATATTTTTCTTATATTACCTTCCTCTATTACTAAAAGTATTAATACACTTTTTATGATTTTAGGATCTATTGCTTTTTACATGATAATTACTAATTTAATTTTAAAAATTTATCCCTTTAACCCAATTTCCAGTGTTTTTTTAAAAGGCTTTTTAGAAATGACCCAGGCTTTAAATAGTCTTCCTCTTTTAAATATCTTAAGCTTTAAAAAAGAAATAATAGCAATCATTATTATTTCTTTCGGAGGTTTTTCTATTCATACCCAAATATTGCAACTTTTAGAAGGTACTAATATTAAATATTCTAATTTTTTAAAAGGACGTTTACTCCACGTTATTATTAGTACAAGCTCCTATATTCTCATTAAGATATTCTTTACTAGTTAAGTATTCTTCATTTAATAAATCTAAATGATCTATAGAACCGACAAAACTAATTTCAATATCATCAACGGCATTATTAACTTCTTTATTATTTTTTTCATGATAAGGATCATTATAAACAAAAATATTTATTTTATAATAATAACTTTGAATATTTTGATCAAGATGAGAAGTAAATAAAGCACAAGGATTAATTGTAGCACCTTCCATTTGCCAAGATGTTTTCTCGCCCATAAAAGAAGTATAACTCATATAATCTTGATCATTTTTTTTAAAAGTTTCTAATTTAGCTACTTTATTAGTAAGACCACTTTTAAAATGAAAATATAAAATTAAATTATCTTGAGAAGAATTATCAGTAATTCCCACTAAAGCATAATTATTCAAGTCATTTTCTATATTATAAATTATTTCCATTCTTTTAATTTGATTATTGTAGGCAAAACTATTGTTATCAGTTTCATTTTTTAAATCAATTAAAATTTGAAACAAAAAGACTAAAACTGTACTAATTAAAACAATACTTACTAATAATTCAATTAAAGTCATTCCTTTGTTATCTAATTTCATCACTATTTTTCCTTTTCAAAATAAGCATAACAAGAATCTTTTTTAGAAGTTTTAACTTTTATCTTACCGTCTTCCATTACTATTTGAGAGCCATTTTTACAATAGCTATAATCTTCTTTATAAACATATCCTTGTTTAGGCATATTGTATTCTAATTCATATTCTTTTGTAACCTCATTATAAACCATAAAATATAAGTTTAAATCTAAATTATCACTTGTAAAATAAGAATCTTTTATTTTATCTTTATATTCATTTAACATAAAACGATTCTTCGAATAGGAATTAATTAAAAAGATCATGAGAGCTAAAAAGATAATAAAAAAGGTATAAATTAAAGTTGTAGAAACAAAACCATTTTTTTTCATATTACACACTTACCCAACTATAATAATTTTGACAATTTTTATTATCAATATTACATGTTTCATATTCAACTGCCAAAATATAAGAAGTATTAATATCGACATATATTGTCTTTAAATAATTAATAAATTCATCACTTAATTTTAAATATAGATCATTACAATTTTCATATTCACTACATGACTTAAAAGAAGAACATTTTTCGGTACATTTTTTTAAATTATCAATTTTATTTTCCTTTAATAAAACCATTTGTTTAACTTCAAAAGTTTTTAATAAATTATCAAAAAATTGCGCATTATTTTCATAATTTAAAAATAAATCTTCACTATCCATCCCCACAGTTAAAAAATATTTATCTTCACTATTTTCTAATTTTTTTAAAAGATCATCAATGTTTAAATCCTTAATTCTATTTTTAATATATTCAGTTCGATAAATATAACTGGCATCATCATAATATACCCTGGTCTTTTCACTTTGTAATATTTTAGTAAAAGATGTATAAAGAAGAAGCAATGAACCAGTTAAAACAACGATTGAAATAATAGTTTCCACGAAAACAAAACCATTTTTCTTCATGCTTAGCCACTCCCTATTATTAATTATAACTTAACTTAAGTTATTTCTCAAGATATGAAAAAATTCTCTTAAAATAGGAGAATTTTTTTATTATGCATTAGTTATATAATAAGGAGCTTCGATTGTACCTTCCCCATCTAACATTATTTTAGATCCATCTAAATAAAAGACAGGACGAACGGCATACTCTTTTTCTAGACCATAATCGTTGGATACCCTGCCAAAATAGTCATCCACATACCACGCGTCATAGTAGCGATCGTATAGGCCATACCAACTCATCGTCCACTCCTCTTTCACAATATTACCAGTCCATCCATTTGCTATGAATAACCAGTTATCTGTATTTCCTTCTCCGGAGTTTATATAATCCGAGGCATACATTAAGCCTATTTTGCATCCCTTTGTTACGGGGCTTTTGGGTTCGATACTTGTCGCTTCTGTCACCTCGGCACCGTACCAACTATGACTTAATATCAGCGACTCCCAATATGTCCCATTTGGTTGAGCATCCTTTATACTATTATAAAAAGATCCATTTAAATACTCCTTTATATCGGAGCTATCCCACTTTGTATTGTTTGAATTCCAATGCCATTGTTGGGATTCACTCGATGGGGTTGCTTTAATTATCTTTAATGAATTAGCTGGAACAATACCTCCTTTATCTGTTATTCCAATTATTCTATACATATAATCTTCTGGTGTAGTTATACATGTTTCTGTGTTATCTGTTCCAAAACAGATATAATTGTTTAACACTTCGTCTTTTGTTCCAACAAATCGATACATTTCATCTATTACTGTAGTATGATCTCCTCCACCAGCAAATGTTTCTCCACCTTTTGCTTTTAGCATTTCTAAAGGGGCTAATGGTCCTTTAGAACCAGTTGACCCACACACTAAATTATCAACTTTTATTGTGATATTTAATGTTTTACCTGCTAGGTATGATTGATCAAATTCTGTATTATTTACTTTTAAATATCCGGTTATTGATGCTTCAGCACTTTCACTGACGCTTATCTCTACTTCTATTTCTTTAGTGACTGAATCAGACATTTCTTCCGTTAGTAAATCATATAAGTCTACTGTTTCTTCTGTTTCGCCAGAAGTAATATATAATATTGCATCTCCTTTTTGCAATGCTTTACCCATAGAATCATCACTTGTATCCATCGTGATTGTTACTTTGGCGGTACAATCACTTGCTTCTTTATTCGTTCCTTTTATGGTGGCAAATGTTAATGTTCCTTCTCCTTCATTTAATTTATAGTCTTCTTCTTCAGTTGTAGCATAATATGCTTTATTAGGATTATTTTCAGCCATATCAGAAACAGCTAAGTTTATATGTATATTCTCTACACCTTGCTCGATTGTTACAACATCAGCATTTCCTGCTTCAATATCGACATTAGTATTGGTGGTATCTCCACTTACATTTAAAGAAAAGAAGGCAAAAGTTGCACCCATTACAGCGATTACTAAAGTGATGACTGCCACTAAAGTTCCGATAAATATTTTACTTTTATTTTCTTCATTCATAACCATATATTGTTGTTAATAAAATTCATTATTAACAACACCTTTCCTACTTTATATGATTATTATATAATACCCCCCCCCGTGTCAATTTTCGCTCAAGTTTTGTTGGAATGAATGTCAAAATAATGTCAACTAAAAGAAGAGTTTTTTTCTCCTCTTTTAGTTTGTTATAAATTATTCTAAAATGCCCTTTATTCTTCTTACACCAGCACTAGATGATTCTTCTTTAACAATTTTAAAATGACCTAAAATGCCAGTATTCTCAACATGAGGGCCGCCACAAATTTCTTTAGATAAATTACCTATTGTATATACTCTAACAAGTGAACCATACTTGTTTTCAAATGTACCATGAGCCCCTTCTTTTTTGGCTTGCTCATAAGGAATTTCTTCATAAGTAACTGGGGTATTTGATTTAATCATTTCATTAACTCGATTCTCAATTTTTTGTTTTTCTTCATCTGATAATTTATGATCACAGTTAAAGTCAAATCTAATTCTTTCCGTAGTAATATTGCAACCCTTTTGAATAACATCAGGTCCATAAAATTCTTGTAGGGTTGCTAAAAGTAAGTGCGCTAAAGTATGATATTTAGTCGATTCAATTGAATGATCCGCAAGGCCTCCTTTAAAAGAGCCAGCATCTATTGTTCTAGATTTTTCTTGATGTTCTTTAAAACATTGATTAAATCCTTCAATATCAACTTTTAAATTATTTTCTTTAGCTAATTCTTCAGTCATTTCTATTGGAAAACCAAATGTATCAAATAATTTAAAGGCATCTTCTCCTTTTAGAGTATCGCCCTCTAAATGTTTAATAGCTTTATAAAATAATCTTTCACCATCTTTTAATGTTCTACTAAATTTACTATATTCTTTTTCCATTTCAGCAAAAATGAAATCTTTATTACGCGTAAGTTCTGCATAAACATCTTTATACTCATCAATATAAATATTAGCCAGTTCATTCATAACATAGTCATTAATATCTAATTTCTTTAAATGTCTAATTGCTCTTCTTAAAAGACGTCTTAATACATATCCTGCGCCAATATTACTTGGAACAATTCCATGATCATCCCCTAAAATAAAGGTAGCAGTTCTGACATGATCCATAATAATGCGAAAAGAACTTTTATAATCTTCATATTTTTTACCTGATAATTCTTCTAATCTTTTTTTTATGTCTGTAAAAAGATCAGAATCATAAACACTTTCTAAATGATTTAAAACTGTAATAGTTCTTTCTAAGCCCATTCCTGTATCAACATTTTGTTGTTTTAATTTAGTAAGTGTTCCATCTTCACTTCGATAATATTCCATGAAGACATCATTCCAAATTTCTAAATATTTACCACAACTACAAGCTGGTGAACATAAAGGACCGCAAGCTTCTTTTCCTGTATCATAAAACATTTCTGTATCAGGACCACATGGACCTATCCCACTTCCTAAAATCCAAAAATTATTTTCTTTTGGAAGATAGAATAAATGACTTTCTTCCACCCCTAATTTACGCCACATATCATATGATTCTGTGTCTTTAGGGGCAATTTCATCCCCGGCAAAAACTGAAAAGTATAATTTGTCTTTGGGAATTCCTAAATATTTTTCACTCGTTAGAAATTCATAACTTAGTTTAATGGCTTCTTCTTTAAAATAGTCTCCTAGACTCCAATTACCTAACATTTCAAAAAAAGTTAAATGCGAATTATCACCAACGTCATCAATATCGCTAGTACGAATGCATTTTTGAACATCTGTAAGTCTATTACCACTTGGATGTTTTTCTCCAAGTAAATAAGGAACTAAAGGATGCATTCCAGCAGTTGTAAATAGCACTGTGGGATCATTTTCAGGAATTAAAGAAGCTGAATCAATAATTTTATGTCCTTTACTTTCAAAATATTTTAAATATAATTCTCGTAAATTTTCTGCAGTTATTTTTTCCATTATTCTAGCCCCTCCAAATATTTAAATATTTTATCTTTTAAAATGCTGATATCATCATTAGCCACTATATAATCAAAATCAGCATAACTATCTAAAGCCGTTTCTGTTATATGAGCTTGTTCTTCTACTGATAAACTACTTTGGCTAAATTGATTTTCTACACAAATAGCATAAACATGATCATAATTTAATTTAATTTCATCAATTTCCTCCGGAAAACGAGCCCCGACAATAACGACATTGTTAACCATTTTTTCATATATTTTTAAATCATCTAACATATTTCTTATAAAATATTTGTCATCAACTTCTCTTATTTTATCTCCAAGTTCTTGTAAATAAGCTCTTGGCTTAGTATTAGGATTACCATCCCAATCAGATAATTCTTGAGCAAACATTTTTAAAGTTTTACTATATTCCGTAATCGCACAACTTTCTAATTTATATATATAATATTCTTTAATTAGTTTAGCTATTTCTCCTTTACCACTTCCTGCTTTACCAGCAATTACAAATACTCTCATTTTTTTCTTTCCTTTCTAAAATAAAAAGAATGATACTAAGGAGTCAAAATGACGGTACCATCCTTTCTTTAACTTAATATTGATAACGGTATTTAACCGATTAATCTTAGAAAGTAGCAATTATTTAAATTCTGTTATAGTTTTCACCAACCACTAATTCTCTTTAAACATTATACTTAAATAACATCTTTCCTCAACGATTACTTTTATAATATACCATATTTTTTATCTATTGGCTAGTTTTTCTTTCGTAAAATCCCAAATAACTCTCGCAATAGTTAAAATTGGCGCCGCCAAGATCATACCAATGACCCCGAAGAAATGACCAAATACAAGTAAAGCAATAATAATAGCAATTGGATGAGTTTGACTAGCTTTACTCATAACAATTGGTTGTAAAATATAATTTTCAAAAATTTGGACAATAACGCAAATAATTAAAGCACCAATTCCAATTAAAGGTGATTGTGTAAAGCCAACAATTACCGCCGCAGCTCCCCCAATATAAGGGCCAATGAAAGGAATTAAATCAGTAAGTCCACAAAATAAGCCAAATAATAAAGGAGCATTTAAACCAATAAGAGCAAAACCAATTGAATCACATATCAAGACTACTAAAGCAACTAAGAATGTTCCATTAACACATTTTCTCACTTCTACACTCATGGTTAAAGCTAAATGATGAATGTCATTTTCTAGCTTTTTCGGAAATAATTTTCGAAAATGATTAGCAATACTATCATAATCAATAAGCATATAAACACCAATGATAAGACCCATTAAAAAAGTTCCAATGCCACTAAATAAGGCCACTACAATATTAATGATTGTATTTGGTAAATTTTTCGCAATAAGAGCTGTAAAACTAGTTATTTCGTTTAAAAGACGATTTTGAAAATCAGCTAAATTAAGCCCACTTTCCGCTAAGCTTTTAAAAATATTATTTATACTTTTGGTGATGTTTTCGACAAAACCAGGTAAAATTCCTACTAATTCATTAACTTCATTATAAACGGTGGGAACAAAAATATAAAATATTCCTCCTAGAATAAAAACAAATACCGAAAAGACAATAATAGCGCTTATCGTATTGTTTTTAATATATTTATTAAGTTTAGAAGCAAGAGGCTTTAATAACCAAGCTAAGACAAAACCAATAAAGAAAGGACTAATAACTTTTAATAAATCTAAAAGAAAAGTCATAACTGTTAGTTGTTTTAAAGCAATAATGACGGCTAGTATTAAACAAGCAATAAAAACAAAATAAAGAATTTTTAAAATTTTTTTAGATAAACCGATGACTTCATTTAATTCTTCAGTATTGATTTCTTTTTTATTTTTCACAATTATCACTTCCTAATTTAATTATACTATTAAAATTTTAAAAAAACTATTTCTTTTACACTTTCTTTCACGTTATTTGGCAAATATTTTTTAAAATAAAAGAAAAGCACTATATTGGTGCTTACTTGCTCATTTTATTAGTCATATCATTGGCTTTATCTAACATATTATTAATTAATTTATCAGCTTTATTTTTAGTATTTTTATTTAATAAAACATAAGTACCAAGGCCGACAAAACCAGCCGTCATTAAGCATAAAGTCATTTCCATTTTTTTCATAATCCACCTCTTACCTTTAGTATGGTAAAAAGATAACTAATTATGTATAAAAGTTTCTTCTAGCCTTTCTTTTAAAGTTGTCTTTCTGACTAGGCCATAATCATTAAATACCCCTTTATAAAAAGCACTAGCATCACCAATCATAATTAAACTTTTTTTAGCTCTACTTACACCTGTATATAAAATTTTATTATAAAGCATCATCCCATATTGATAAGTTATAGGCATAATAACATGATCAAATTCACTGCCTTGACTTTTATGAATGGTAATAGCATAAGCATGTCTAATACTACTTAATTCTTTTTTAGGAATAGAGACAATATTACCGTCAAAATCAATGGTAATTACTTCTTTTTTATAAGGATTTTTAATGGTAGCAATACTTTTTATGAATCCTATATCACCATTAAATACCGAATTATCAGCATTATTAACTAGTTGTAAAACTTTATCTCCTTCTTTATAAACGATATCTCCATATATTATTTTAGCTTGACCTATGTCAGGATTAAATAATTGCGAAAGCATTTTATTTAAATTATTAATTCCCACTTCCCCCTTATACATTGGAGCAAGAACTTGAATATTATTTTCATCATATCCTTTTTTAATACCTTCTTCTATTATTTTTTTAATCGTTAAAACAATATTTTTCGTATCAGTCATTAAAAAATTATAATCATCTTTTTTATTAATAAAATCTTCCGCTATATCTTTATTTTTGATTTCTCTTGCTAAATAAGGAATATAAGAATTTTCACTTTGACGATAAATATATTCTAAAGGAACATAATTAAACAAATCACTAGCTATTAAATCATTTAAAACAAGACCAGGATTGACAGAAGGAAGTTGAAAGGCATCTCCGACTAAAATTAATTTAACATAACTATGAATTCCTTTAAGTAAAGATGCTAAAAGAAGGGAATCAATCATGCTAACTTCATCAACAATAATTAATTTTTGAAAATTTTTATTATTTTCATTAATAGCAAAAGAATTAGTATCTTTATTCCATTTTAAAAAGCGATGAATAGTGGAAGCTTTTAAACCAGTTGCCATACTCATTTTTTTACTGGCTCTTCCCGTGGGAGCCAAAAGAGCAATTTGTTCAGCAATATCTAAATTACTTAATTTAAAAGTATCAACGTAAAGTTTAACAATAGCGTTAATAATTGTGGTTTTTCCGGTACCTGGACCTCCAGATATAATTGTGACATTATTATTAAGAGCTTCATTAATTGCTTTCTTTTGATCATCATTATAAGTAATATTTAATTTATTTTCGATTTTTTTAATCTTTTCCGTATAATCAATTTTTTTAATATTTTTATTACATATTTCCCATAAAAGTTTAGCAATGGTTACTTCTGAATCATAATATTCTTGTAAATAAATATGATTATCATCTATTACTATAAAAAGTTCTTCTTCTAACTCTTTTAAGTATTCTTCATACTTTTCATAAGGAAGAGAAATGCTAAATAATTTCATCAAGTATTCATAAACTACTTCTTTAGATGAATAAATGTCTCCTCTGTTTAAAGAAAGCAATTTTAAAGTTTCTAAAAGGCAAGCCTTAACCCTTCTTTTATCAGCTTTATCATGAAAGTTATTTAAAAACAAATTATCTAATCTATTAAAATCAACGATATCACTTAAAAGATAAATATTATTATCAATAATATCAGCGACGTTATCTTTAAATTTAGTAAATATTTTTCCGGCTTCTTCTAAAGAAAAACCTAAATTTTTTAATTTTAAAATTAAGTCAGATGTCTTCGAATAATTCATTAAAGAAGTATATATTTTCTCTCTTTTACTTTCATTCATCCCCGGAACTTTATCTAGGGCAAATTTATTTTCTTTAATAATATCAAGACTTTTATTACCATAAATTTGAACAATCTTTTCCGCTGTCTTCTTGCCACATCCCTTAACAAAAGAACTACTTAAAAATTCTATAATATCATCATTTTCTCTTGGCATAATTATAGTGTAATTAAAGACTTTAAATTGTTCCCCAAATTTTTCGTGACTTTGAAATTCACCCTCTAATTCTATGGGGGTTTCTAATTTTAAATCAATAAAATTACCCGTAATCGTTATTGTCTTTTTAATATATTTTTTATCTTCAGATTCTCCTACTTTAAAAAGAGCAACTAGATAACTATTTGCTTCATTATAAAAAATAGTACTTTTAATTTTACCGATTAATTTCATACAATTATTATACTAAATAACAAGAAAAAAGACTAGAATTATCTAATCTTTTTTGCTAACCCTAAATATTTATCACAAACATAGAAGCCTTTATCTTGTTCGATGAATGGTTTAAAAAGACCATCCTCATATATTATATCTACCTTTTTATTTTCTTTTTGATATTCTTCTTGCATTTCTTTAATTTGATGATTAACCCCTAGTTCTTCTAAGTTAGTTTCCATTAAAACTTTAGTAACAGGGCATATCGTTTCACTGTGATCTATTTCAGCATGTCTAAAAGTTCCATAACCTATCCCAGTTGCTAAAATTAAAGATCCCGCGAATATTTTAAGTCCCACTCTTTTCTTTTTAGAAGGATTTTCTAATTTATGAATATGAGAAATAGCACTTGTCATAATAAGAGTACTGGCAAGCACAGTTACTAAACCAGCTAGAGGAACATATTTTAAATTACCTTTATCCCATAAAGGCATTGTTCCTATTGTCTCCATAGAACCAAGCATTACCCCACTAAAACTTTTAAGCATTTTAAGTCGTTCTTTTTCTAAATTACTTTTCTTACTAGTAATCATGCTATTAACCCCCTTAATAACGATGATAATTATATCATAATTGTCAAAAAATGTCAAATTATCCTTTCCGTTGGCACCTTTTGACAAAATAATTTAAGGCCAAGAAAAAAGCCCGAATTTTCGGACTTTAAAATTCCCTATGGCGGAGCAGGAGAGATTTGAACTCTCGCGACAGTTACCCGTCCTACACCCTTAGCAGGGGCGCCTCTTCAGCCTCTTGAGTACTACTCCATACCAAGAATTACTTCTATAGTTTAACACAATAAAAGGGGTTAGTCAATTGTAATCACTTAGTTTAGCATTCCCTAATAAAAGAACTTTTATACTAATTATCATAATATTCATAATTCTTATTATCTTTACTTGCATATTCATTAATGACTAGACTAGTGGTAGTAAGAAGCATTCCAGCAATAGAAGTAGCATTGATTAAAGAATTTAAAACTACTTCTAAAGGGTCAAGGACTAAAGTATCTTTTATATCTTCAAATTGTTGCGTCTTCACATTATAAACTTTAGTAAAATTACTTTCTCTTATTTTAGTATAAATCTCATCATAATTTGCTCCTGAATTAAAAATTATTTGTTTTAAAGGCTCTTTTAGAGCTTCTTTAAAAATAATACTACTTTCTTTAGAGGAAGATAGTAGACTACTTATCTTGCTTAAAATTAAACCACTGCCTCCAATGATTCCCCTAGATGCACAACAAATTGCCCCTAAGGCATCATCATAACGCATCTTTTTCTCTCTTCTTTCTGTTGTCGTTTCAGCTCCCACCGAAATTTCTATACTTCCCTTTTTAAACATTGCAATTCTTTTAGCTATATCATCTTCATTACTTTCTTTTAAGTCTTTAATTCTTTTTTGAATTTTGGCGTTATCAGCAAAATTAATGGTAGCCTCCTCACTATTAACGGTAATTTGCAAACTATACCCTAAATCACTTAATTTTAAATCTTTTAAATCTTTTTTTAGGGTAGATGATGTAATCAAAGCTAAATCTTCTAAAACATATAGAGAATTCAAACCATAATAAGGAGTTTTTAAAAGTATTATTTGACTATGGTAATCATGATTCATTACTAAAATATCTTGAATAAATTCTTCACTATAAAGATTAGCAATTATAACTAAAGGTTCTTTTTCTTTAATAACATTATTTAAAATAAGCGCAATATCTTCTAAATCGTTTAATGTATTATTAACAATTAAAAAGCGAGGATGAGCATAAACCAATTCTTTTAATGACTCTAAAAAGTAAATAGAAGCTAAATTACTATCAAAAGTATAACCTTTTAAATATTTTACCGTTGTCTTTTTTTCTTCGCTTTCCTTTATCGCTATGGCTTCTTTAGCTCTTACTTTAAGATAAGCATCCGCTACTATTTTTCCTATTTCTTCATCGTTACTAGAAATGATGGCAATATTTCTTAAATCTTTAGAAGTCGGTTTTCGACTTTCTTTTTTGACAAGAAAAAGTATTTCTTTTAATTCTTCTTTTAATTCATTTTTTAATCCTATAGGATTTTTCCCCTTTTTTATATAATCAAGTCCCATAGCAAAAATTTTTTGTAAAAGCACTAAAGTTGTTGTCGTACCATCTCCCACATTTAAATTAGTTTTAATACTGGCTTCTTTAGCTAATTCTAAAATAGTATTAATTACTTCATCATCGCTTTCAATATTTTCAGCAATTGTTACACCATCATTAGTAATATAAGGACTAAAGTTAGAATGATCAATAATCACATTACTTCCTTTAGGACCTAAAGTCGTTTTAACGGTATTACCTAAAATGTCAACCGCTAAAGCCATTTTTTCTTGCAATTCTTTTCCTGTTACTATTTTCTTCATCTTTCATCTTCCATTTCAACTATATATGGCCAATATTTTTTAGGCATAAAATTAAGCCGACAGCGGTCATTTTTCCGCATTTTAATAGCAATTGTATGATAAAAATCTTGCCACATATCTTTAAACATTATTTCATTTTTACTAACTTCATCTATTATCTTAAGATTATCTTCTTCCGTTACATAAATCTTTTTCGTATCATAAATACAAATTATTTTTCTTCTCACATCTTTAATCACCCAATATTCATTTTTTAATCTATTCATAAAATGTTTAGCTAAAAGTTCTAATATGTCATTATCCGGATTTATTTCTGCATATAAAATGCCACTTTTTAATTCTCTAAATCGGACAAATCCTTTTAATTTATGAGCTTCATTCCCTACTTTTTTATTTAATTCTAAAACTTTTCTTACGCATTTAAGATCTCTTTTATATATTACCTTCGGACCATATTTTAAGTAATTAAGTAGATAATAATAAATCACAATCTCTTTATTTGGATAAGAGGAAAGGAAAACATAATAGACATAATGCATCGTTTGAGAGCCAAAACGCGAAACAAAAAAATCCATAACTTTTTCATCTTTTGTTACCTTTACTTTTATAATGTTCGTAAAAAGATCTACTTGATAATCATCTTTTATAATATTATAGGGCTTTATCTTTCCCTTAAGCAAATATTTAATTAAACTTAAGAGTCCTAAAAAAGATGCATCATATTCATAACTATTATTCATGAAACAACTCCAGTTGATAGATATTAGATGAACTATTTGCTTTTTCTCCAAGTACTAAATTAGCCTCAATAAATTCTTTCTTTAAGAACTCTTTATTAAGATCAAACTTTCCATTACAAGTAATAAAATATTTACTTCTTTTTAAAACAACGCCCATCCTTTTTAAATCTTTAAATTCTAAGCGAAAATATTGCCTTGATTTTATAATTCTTTTTGCACTTTTAACACCTATACCAGGTACTCTTAATAAATCTTGATAAGATGCCTTATTAATTTCTTTAGGAAACTCATCTAAATGCTTTAAAGCCCAAGAAGCTTTAGGATCCACCAAAATATTTAAATTGGGATTATCATCATCTAAAAGATCACTAACTTTAAAACCATAATATCTTAAGAGCCAATCAGTTTCATATAACCTATTCTCTCTTTTTAATGGGGGAGTAATTAAAGAAGGTAAACATTTATCTTGATTAACAGGAATATAAGCGGAATAAAAAACTCTTTTTAATTTATAATTTTGATACATATCTTCGGCTTTTTGCATAATGTCTAAATCTGTTTCCCTAGAAGCCCCAATAATCATCTGCGTGCTTTGACCAGCCGGAACAAAATTTTTGTTTTGACTATTTTTAACATATTGCATTATCTTAGAAACCTTATCACTACTTTTATCTGGGGCTAGTAATTTTAAACCATCTTCAGTAGGAAGTTCCACATTAGCGCTCATCCGATCGACTAAACTTCCCAATTTTTTAAGTAAATACATATTGGCACCCGGAATAGCCTTAGCATGAATATAACCCCCAAAATGATACTTATATCTTAATAATTCCACAGTTTTAATTATTTGTTCCATAGTATAATCAGGACTTTTAATAATACCTGAACTTAAAAATAATCCTTCAATATAATTTCTTTTATAAAAATTAAGCGTAATTGTACAAATTTCCTCAGGGGTAAACATTGCCCTTTTAATATTATTGCTTCTTCGATTCAAACAATACTTACAATCAAAAATACACACATTAGTTAAAAGAATTTTTAAAAGTGAAATACATCTACCATCCGCTGAAAAAGAATGACAAATTCCCGAAATATGAGCACTGCCTATTTCTCCTTTTCTCATGCTTCCACTAGAAGAACAAGAGGCATCATATTTGGCACTATCAGCTAAAATATTTAATTTCTCTTTCAACTCCATTTTCCCTCACCATAATAATTGTATCATAGTCTAAAAGAAAAATCAAACATTTGTTTTTAAAAGATGGTAAAAAAATTAATAACACTATGGTTATTAATCTAACAATAAATCTCTTAGAACAGCAATATTTTCATATTGGATAGCAATATAATCAGAAGTTGAATCATTAGTAATCATATCATTAAAACTGATCTCAGAAATATTATAATCATTTAATAATTTTTTAACAAAATCACTATCTTCTTCACTTGATAATTTAATAATTGATTTATATTTACCATTCTTAAAGTTATTCTTTAAATCATTAAGGGCATTTTCTGTCCCATTTGCTTCTAAATCTTCTAAGATAATAACTTCAAAACCATAATTTTCTAAGAATTTAAAAGTTTTTGATGTCACAACAACCGTATTATTATTGGTTTCTTTGGCTTCTCTTGCTATATTTCTTAATTCGGCATCAATCCATGATACTTGAGCATATAATTCATCATATAAATCATTAACGGCATTTATTTTTAAACTATTATCTAAATATTCATTCAATGAATTTTTAATATTCTTACATAGCATTAAGAAATTATTTGGAGCTAACCATAATTCTTTAATATCTAATACATTAGAAAGACCATAAGTAGCGTCAATAATTAATAAATCACTATTTTTATTTAAAAAAGTCTTTGCTATTTCTTTTTCGTTTCCTAACCCTACATAAACAAATAAATCACCATTAGCATAATTTTCAATTTGCTTTTCCGTTAAAGTATAATTATTAATATCTACACCATTAGGATAAATACTTTGAATAGTACTACCTTCGCCATATAAATAACTAATAATATAATTAACTGGATATACAGTTGTATATATGGTTGCATTATCTAAACTACTCTTTTTAAAATTACAACCACAAGTTAAAAAAATCGTTATAAATAAAATTATAAATATTTTGATTTTTTTCATTCTATCACCAATTCTCTTATTATTTTACTATAACCAATTCTTTTTCGCAATAAGATTCGTTGAAATTAAAAGTAAACTGGCTGAAGTAAGTATTGCCCCCAAAACATCAGTCGCAAAATGAGCTCCCAAATAAATTCGACTAATACCAACTAAAATAGGTAAAGATACACATAATACTTCTAAAATAATTTTTACTTTTTTCGGTAAATTACTCTTTAAAACTAAATAGAATAAAATTCCATATAAACTAACAGAAGCCATCATATGCCCACTTGGATAAGAAAAACTTTTCTCCACAACAAGAGAAAGAACTAAAGGTCTTTTTCTTCTTATTACTATTTTAATTAAGTTATTTATAATAGTTGATATAATAACTACACCACTTACGATAAAGCTTTTATTCCTTTCGCCTCGATACCAAAAGAAAAAAAAGAAAAAAACACAAGCTAAAACAATAAATAAAGTACTTCCTAAAAAAGTAATCGCTTTAAATATCTTAGTTAAAATATCACTTCTATTTACCGTAATTATTTGATAACAAAAATCATCAAAACCTTTGGTGTAATCTAAACAAACCAAAACGGTTAACAAAATTAAAAAGATAATAAGAATAATAGCTAAAATATTCTTTTTACGCATGAGGATTCTCCTTAAAAATAATTTCTCTTTGAATAATTAAATTGATAATCCATAAAACAAAATCAACCATGATTTTAATAAAAATAACATTTCCCTTTAATAAATTATATATATAAGTAACAAAACAACCACTAATAAACATTTGAATAATTACTAATAAATAATATTTTCCTAAGGTTTTAATATTCATATTTTTAAAAACTAAATTAGCATTAATAATATAATTGTAGATAGAAGATATTAATCTAGCTAAAATCGTAGCAGCAAGTATCCGAGAATTAATTTTTAAAATGCCAAGAATACTACCAAATAAGATAATATCTAATAAGAAAGAGGAAAATGATGCCAAAAAATATTTGGTAAATAAACGATAAATCATAAAAGAATCTAATAAAGGATTAAAATGACTATTAGCATTACTATTTAAATAAATCGTTTCTATTTCAATCTCTTTTAAAGGAATGTCTTCATCTTTAGTGGCAATTAACATATTGGTTTCATATTCGTATCTTTCTCCTTGCAGATCCATAAAGTCACTCATTAAATCTTTACTTAGACCTCTTAAACCAGTTTGAGTATCTGTTATATTTAACCCAATAAATATTTTAAAAATATTTCTAGTAATGACATTACCAAATTTACTTTTAGGGGGAACATTTTCTTTACTAAAATTACGTACTCCTAAAATTAATTTATCTTTATTTTTAATAACTTCATGGGCAATCTTTTCAATATCTTTAACACTATGTTGACCATCACAATCACATGTTACAATCCCTTCAATATTAGCATAATTGTTAAGAAGATAATTGAAAGCATTTTTTAAAGCTCGACCTTTTCCTAAATTTTTATAATGATTAAAAACAATAATTCCATCTTTTTCTAAGCTTTGAAAAAAATTATCATGTTCTTTTTTACTACCATCATTCACTACTAAAATATGCTTAAATTTTTTTTGCAAATCTTTGATAAAATTATCCATTATTTCTTCATCAGGATCTAATGTTGGAATGACTACAAATATATTGTTCAATTTTCTCACTTCCTTATTTTATGGCTTCCATATTTACTAATTTATATCCATTATTATAATAAATAAAATATAATCTATCATGCATAATATCTTGCTTATCTTTACCACTTACAATCATATTTTTTTCTAAATAAACTTCAACACTAAAAGCATTATCATTATAGATAGTAAAGTTTTCTACTCTTTCATTGGTAAAAACAGGATCTTTTAGTCTATGCGAACTTACAAATGTTATATCGACATTATGAGACCAATTATAAGCCATATTATACATATAAGAATCTTTTATTAAATAAGCTTCTAAAGTACTAAAGCCATGATAACTTCCTTGCAAATCATCTGTTAAAAATAAACTATAATTTTCAGCAAATTGTTTTATATCAAAATCATCTTTAATAAAATTTTTTGCTTCTTCTAAAGTTTTGTATTTAGAAAATTCTTTACTAACTATTATTTTACCATTCTTAACTTTATAATTTACTTCCTTTTTATTTTCATCATATATTTTTATATCTGGCTTATAAACTAAATTATTTAAAGTATAAGTTTTACTTTTTTGAATTTCCACGTATTCAGTTAGTCGTTCTAAGCCTGCAACATCACCTTCACTTTTTATAGAGGTATCTTCTAAATTTTTATTATTAACTATAACTTGATAATTACTAGGAACACTTATTTCATAGTTATATATTCCTTCATCAAAATGAGTTTCAATATCTTCTACATTCCATTCTTCAATAGTTAAAATAGCCATTCTTTTATAACTATTTACACTTTTTAAAGATACTGTACTAATTAAAATATCATCATTATAAAGATCATATGTATAAATATTATCTTTACTTAACTTATTATTTTTCTTAATCTTTAAATCATTACTTTTAAATACTTTTTTTAAGCCATCAGTTATTTTAGCATTATCTTTTTCATATTGACTTATTGTAAATAAATCATCATTTATGTTTTCGGTAATCTTTCCGGAAAGAGCTAAATATTTTATATAATTGTCAACTAAATTACGTTCATATAAAACCATGCTATTATAAACATAAGTAAGAAGAATACTAGTAAGAATTAAAAGTAAAATAGTAAATAAAATTAAAGATTTTTTATACAAACTACTTCTTTTCCATTTTCTTATTAATCTTTTCACTTTACTACCTCTTTTCTACGACAAAACCAGTAGGAAGCCGCCATGATGAATTAGAATAATAAAGTGTAACTGAAGTCATTTCATATTTACCATCATAATACATACTAGATGATGATCCTCCATCTATATTCGCCGCATTTACAGCACCATATTCACTCATTATGGCAATTAAATCAGCCGCTGTAGCTCCTAAATGACCATTGGCACCTCGACCATCTGTTACTAATAGTAAGACAGCACCATCGCTTCTTTGACCAATTGCTGTTCTAGGATTAGCCCCACTACCAGAACCTTTAACATCTCTTTCTTCCCCATTAATTATTAACTTAACAAAATGGTTATTGGCATCACTTGATTCTTCTTGAAAAGCTACCGCATCTCTTATCTTTTCCTTTTTAATTACTTCTTCTACTTCGCTAGCATTTTTGCCACTTAAATCAATAATTTTCAAAAGATTATCTTCATTAAAACCAACTAAATGCATCCCCACAATACCGGCGGGATTATTGTACTCAATCTTACCTTCTTTTACTACTAGTCCTAAAGGTCTTCCTCCTTTATTACTATCTGAATAGTATAAACCACCATTAACACCAGCAAAAGCATCAGCACTACTCACTAATTTATCTAAAGTAACTCCATATTCTTTCCATGAGCCATCATAAATAGTAGCTAATTTTACTCTGGCTGGATCATTTACAATAATCATTTTTGCCATATAAGTAGATCCCATAATTTCTTTAATTTCAATCCCATTTTTATCAATTTCACTATCAGTATTTATTAAAGAATTATCAATTTCTTCATCAAATGTTTCCATACTATTACTATCAACTATTTCTTGAACTTTATCATTACTCATAAACAATTTAACGGCAAATTTCATTTGCCCTGTTTCTAGTAAAGTAGTTACAAATAAATTACGCGCATGTTCACTAGGCCCATAACAAAATATAAGACCAATACAATAAATAGCCACGATTAAAAAAAGTAATAAAACACCTATAAAACTAAAACCTTTACCAATACCTTTTAATACTTTCATACTGCCACTCCAACTTCTTATTTTCTTCTATTAAAATATTACCATTTAATTTCTTTACTAGCAAGAAAAAAGAGAAATTTTGTCGATATTTCTCTAATTATTATTTATGTAACATTAGTTACATAATATGGTTCTTCAATTGTTCCTTTTCCACCCAACACTATTTTTGAGCCATCTAAGTAGAAAACTGGACGAATAGAATAGCTATCAGACAATAAAACGATCCCCGATGGAGGAACCGAGTCATAAATATAACGCACATAAAACCGATCATTATAGTGACCACCTCGAGTCATTACGAATTCCATCACACCAGCAGGATCTTCCAATACCCCATTTGTTAATGTCCCTGTATTCGAAGTTCCATTCAAGCCATTTAGAATATATAGCCAGTTGCTTGAACCAGTTGTTTCGACTGCATATAAGTAATCACTTAGATACATAAGGCCGATTGGATTACCATTTTCTAATTTTTCCTTCCTTTCTTGAGTATATGATACCTCTCCTTCACCAACTTTAGGATCACTTGAAAGATCGTCTCCATAATACCAGTCAGGATTTTTTACTATTAAATTTTCCCATTTTGCTTCTTGTAAATACATATAATTAGGATTACCTTTAAAATAACTATCTTCAACATTTGAGCTATTTAAATATTTATACATATCTGATTCAGACCATTTTATATCTTCATTAGTACTATTCCATTGAAATTTTACATTTGTTCCTTTTACTATTCTTGTTGCCTTTATTACTTTTACTTGATTATTTGTTTCATCTATACCTATAATCCGATACATGTATAAATCTAAATTATCTTTACATGTATTAGTATCACTTGTTCCAAAACAAATAAAATTATCTGTTACTTTTGTATATTTACCAACAAATCTTCTTAATGTGTCTAAATCTATTATGGTATCTTGAGGTATATGACTATTTGCTTTTTCCCTTGCAATCTCAGCTTCTATTTCTTCATTCCTTGCTTGTAATGCTTCTGGACTTTCTAATGTTCCACTTGTGGAGGTCTCAGTTATAAAAGCTACAGCATTTCCTCTAGCACCTCCACATACTAAATTATCCACTGTTATGGTGATATTTAATGTTTTACCTGCTAAATATGATTGATCTGATTCTGTATTATTTACTTTCAAATATCCGGTTATTGATGCTTCAGCACTTTCACTGACACTTAATTCTACTTCTATCTCTTTTGTTACAGAATCAGGTATTTCTTCACTTAATAAATCATATAAGTCAATTGTTTCTTCTGTTTTGCCAGAAGTAATATATAATATTGCATCTCCTTTTTTCAATACTTTACCCATGGAATCATTACTTGTATCCATTGTGATTGTTACTTTAGCGGTACAATCACTTGCTTCTTTATTTGTTCCCGTAATTGTGGCAAATGTTAAGGTTCCTTCTTCTTCACTTAATTTGTAATTCTCTTCAGTATCGGTAGCATAATATGCTTTATTAGGACTATCTTTTGCCATATCAGAAACTGTTAAATTGATATGCATATTATTTACTCCTTGCTCGATTGATACAACATCAGCATTACCTGTTTCAATATCGACATTAGTGTTAGTGGTATCTCCACTTACATTTAAAGAAAAGAATGCATAGGTTGCCCCAACGACAGCAATTACTAATGTTATGACTGCTACTAAAGTGCCAATTAATATTTTACTTTTATTTTCTTCATTCATTTTGGTAAACTCCTTACTACTAATATGGACTATTTTCTTTACTTTAATCCCTATTACAACTCATGTATTGTTAATTAAATTTTACAACACATGAGTTCAAACGTCAACATATCAGTTGTTAAAAATGGTATATGTTATCTAGGTGATGTAAATTGTATTTTAATGAAAAAATTCAATGGATAAGAGATTGCAAAAATATAACGCAAAAAGAAATCGCAGACTATTTAGGAATCAAGCAACAACAATATGCCCGATATGAAAAAGGTGTTAATGTAATGCCGGTCACTTATTTACCTAAAATATGCAAATACCTAGGAGTTTCAGCTGATTTTATTCTTGGACTTAAAGAAACTGAAGAAATAGAAAAAGAAAAAGTTTCTAACAAATAAAAACTGATCATTGACCAGTTTCTATTTTTTTATACCCCCTTGTTGATAATTTTTTAAAATATTAGTATCAAAATGAGTAACTTTTTTACTTTTATCTTTATATTCTCTAATTCCTAAAGTAATAATTTCATCAAGTAATTCTGTATATTTTTTGCCTTTTCCTTCCCATAAATAGAAAGCTAAAGATCCTGGAATAGTATTTGGTTCATTAACAAATACTTCATTTGTTTTACTATTAATTAAGAAATCAATTCGACATACACCACTCATGTTAAGAGCTTTAAAAACTTTTTTACTAATTTCTTCAACTTCTTCTTTTACCTTTTTTTCTAAAGGAGCTGGAATTAAACGACTCGTACTAACCATTCCTTTGGAAGCTTTAGTCTTTCCTTTACCTTCATACTTATCTTTAAAAGTTAAGATATCTTTACTACTTAGGACTTGCTCAATAAGGCTTACTTCCATTTCTTTATAGTTTCCTAAAACACTACAATTTACTTCAACTAAATTTTCTACTCCCTTTTCGACAATTACTTTGCGATCATAACTAATAGCACTCATAATCGCCTCTTCGATTTCTTTTTCATCTTTAACAAAATTAATACCTACACTACTACCTAAAGATGCTGGTTTAACAACAACGGGATAACCCATATCTTTAATCTCTTTTAAATATTTATCTTTATTTAATAAATATTCTTCATCAAAAAACCAAACATAATTAACGATAGGAATACCTGATGATTTAAAAACTTCTTTCATGACAACTTTATCTTGACCTAAAGCACTAGCTAAAACATTAGAGCCGACATAAGGAATACCTAAAGTTTCTAAAAAACCAGTTAAAGAACCATCTTCAACATTTTGACCATGGACTATTGGAAAAGCAACATCAATCGTATCAATAACCTTTCTAAATAGACCTTTATCACTTAATAAAACGAATTCATTACCTTGTTTTTTAATAATTATTTTTTGAGCTTTATTAATTAATGCATTTAAATCTTGATAATTTTCAATCTTTAATAACACATCTCCTGTATAAAAATCTCTTTCTTTAGAAATATAAATTGGTTTTATTTCATATTTACTTTGATCAATATTTTGAATGGCTTGTAAAGCTGATATGACACTTACTTCATGTTCAACACTACATCCCCCAAAAATAACACCAACTTTAATTTTCATTTTTTCACATCCTTTTCATTATAAATATCTGGCAAATCATTTTCTAATAAAATATATGTATCTTTATCCCATTTTAAATTATTGATAATTTTAAATGCCTCATTTATTTCATTAACCACAATTAGATTATCTTTATTATACTGCATTTTCATTAATCCGTCATATATTGGTTTAGTTTGCTTTTCCCCAACTAAAATAACTAAATCAGCAACTTTACTTATCTTTTCTCCAAATTCTTTATTTAATTTATATTCTTCATCACCAAGTTCAATCATTCCAGGCGTAACAACCACTTTATAACCATCCATTAAATTTAAAACATTTAACGCCATTTCTGAACCAATAGGATTAGAATTATAAGCATCATCAATAATATATAAATTATTTAATTTCTTTAATTCCAAACGATGTTCAGTTGGTTTTAATAAGCGAACTCCTCTTTCAATATCTTCATTTTGCATTTTAAAATATTTTCCTAAAGCAATCGCAGATAAAATATTATAGATATTAGCTTCCCCTAGTAAAGATGTTTTTAAATTAATTTTTTCCCCACTACTTTTAAAAGTACAAATAAAACTCATTCCATCTTTATTCATCTTAATATTAGAGGCCACTATGTCAGCATCTTTATTCTTAATTCCAATCCAAATAATGGCACAATTATTTTTTAATTTATAATTAACTTGGTATTCATCATCTTTATTTAAAATAGCAACTCCATCACTAGGTAAAGACTCAATTAATTCAAATTTTCCTTCTTGAATATTTTTTTTACTACCAAATGTTTCTAAATGAGCATCCCCAATCCACGTAATAATTCCATATTTAGGTTTAACTAAATCACATAATAATTTTATTCTTCCCTTTTTAAAAGCTCCCATTTCAGCAATAAAATAATCGTTAAATTTATCTAAATAATTATTAATTGTCAATATTAAACCATATTGCGTATTATAATTTTTCGGTGTAGCTAAAGCATTAAATTTAACATTTAAAATTTCATTTAAAATATTTTTACTACTAGTTTTACCATAACTACCAGTTATTCCTATAACTTCCATATGATTCATTTTTTTAAGTTTACGCATAGCTTTCGTTTTATAACTTAAAAAGACTATTTTTTCTAAGGGAATATTTATAACGTTAGCTAAATAAACTACATAATAATTAATGAATAGCATGATAAGATATATAACTAAGATGATATACTTATTTAAAAAGATTAAAATGACAGGTATTAAATATAATATAAAAATTGTTACTATTAATCTTTTAATTCGCTTAGTTACTTTTAAAGGAATTTTAACTTGCGTTTCTTTTTTTTCTTTATATTCTAAATAAAATAAAAGTAAATATAAAATATTAACTAAAAGTAAATAATTATTTTGAAGATAAAGATTTAAAAGATTAATACCTATAATTAATAATTCTAAACCATTAAAGATTTCTTTTTTATTTTTCCATCCCCAACTTATATAGCGATTATTTTCATTATAAAAGTTTTGTTGTAAAACATGAAGATGACCTTTACATTTAAGAAAAAGATAAGGAATAGTTAAAAATATTATTAGATAAATCATTATCTATGCACCCCCAAAAAACTATCAATAACATTTATAATTTCACCAAGTCGTTCTAAATAAGCATAATGACTAGCTCCACTGTAAACGATAACCCCTGCATCTTTAATTAAATTCCCTAATTCATATGCTCTTTTAACCGGAACGGCTGTATCATTTTCACCCCAAATTAATAAAGTTGGGGCCTTAATCTTTTTAACATCTTCAGTTAGATTCGTATTTATTGCTTTAACTAATACTCCACGCATAATTAAAGTAGCATTATTATAATCACTTGAACCATTCGTCTTTCGAATATAATTAGCGATTATATTTAAAACGGGAACATTCTTTAATTTTTTATAAACTTTAACTTTCCAAGATTCTTTTGTTAATTCCTTACAATATGGACTCGCTAAACATATCAGCTTTTCTACTTGATATAATGAAGCATAAAGAAGAGCTATTCTTCCCCCAAAAGAATGGCCAATTAAAATAATTTTATCTAATTTTAATTCTTCAATAAAATTTTTCAAAAATGAAACATATTGAAGAGTATCCCAAGCATCATCTGGTTCACTACTTTGACCAAAACCTGGTAAATCGAGATATAAAACATTAAAATATTTTTGATACTTTTCTCCAAGGGGCTTCATCATTTCAATATTTTGTCCCCACCCATGAAGGAGAATAATGGTCGTATCACTCTTTAAATTATGAAATTCATAATTAACGGTAACTTTACCAATCTTCTTTAACATATTATCTCCTTTCCTTTAATTATAATCTTTTTTTCTTTTTATTTTCCTTAATCATTTTTAAAATAGTATTATAAAGTTTTTTATTTTCTTCTTCTAAGTTATCATTTTCTACTTTAAAAGGAGTTCCAAAAACAATTTGTAAATCTTTACTTCTAAATTTATAAGTTCCCGTTATAGCAAAAGGAACAATAGTGGCATTAGTTTTAAAAGCCATTGATACTGCACCATATTTAAAAGGTAAAAGCAATTTAGATGTTTTATTCCTCGTTCCTTCGGGAAATAAGCCTAAAGCTAAATTTTTCTCTAAAACGCTAATGGCTTTACTTTTAGCCTTTTCATCATGGATCTCTCTATTAACAGGAATACAACCAACCATTTGAAAAAACCAGCGAGTTTTATAATTTTGAAAGTATTCTATTTTAGCCATATAATGAATAGGTCTTTTACTTATTAAGATGGGCATACATTGATCCATTAAATGAATATGATTACCACAAAAAATAACCGCTCCTTCTAAAGGAATAACTTCTTTGTTAACGACCTTAAAAGGATAATAAAATTTAAAGATAGGTCCTAAAATATATTTAAAGAAATTATACCAAAACATATTAAATTCATTAGGTTTATAAGATTTAAAAGTAATAAATATTATATATAGGCAAATTAAAATTAATATTATTATTAATACCATGGGTACCACCTAGTAATAATATACCATAAATAAGCTTATTAAACTATTATTAATTTAAAAATATGTCAAAAAAGAATTAATCGTTTTTTCCAATTAATTCTTCTCTTAAAGCTAAATAATCAGTTTTAGCTAACTTGGTTTTGGGAAATTCTTTTTTATAAATATATTCTCTTGGTAACATATAACGAGCTAAATTTTTTTCAGCATAATCCATTATTTCCTTTTTAACTGTGTAGCTTTCTTCCACTTTATCTTGTAAAATGATAAAAGCTTTAGCTATCTCTTGTTTATAAGGATGTGGAATACCAACGACGCAAGCATCTTTCACATAAGGATGATCTTTTAATACTCTTTCAATATATTCGGGATAGACATTATAACCCGATGAAACAATAATTCTTTTAATCCTTTGAACATAAAAGACAACCCCATCTTCATCCATATAACCTAAATCTCCAGTATGGATATACTTACGACCATCACTATGTAATTTAAAAGCATCATTAGTAGCCTTGGGATCATTTAAATATCCTTCCATCGTAACAAAACTATGAATACATATCTCACCAACTTCCCCAACCGGTAATTCTTGATATGTTTTAGGATCACATATTTTTACTATATTACCAGGAAGAGGAATACCTACACTTCCCAGTTTATTACTTCCTTTAGTACCGTAACAAACTGGTCCCGTTGTTTCTGTCATCCCATAACCTTGAATAATTTTAGCATTAGTTCCGTGTTCTTTTAAAAAGTTATTAATAGCTTCATTTCTGGTTTCAGATAAAGTATCGCCACCACATACTAAAGTCTTAAGCTCTTTTAAAGAAACGTTTTTTAAGTGCTTATTTTTAAGCATAGCTTCAAATAAAGTAGGAACTCCCAGTAAAAAATTTGGTTTATATTTTACTAATAATTTATCAAATCTTTTGGCATCAAATTGGGGCACTAAAATACAAGTTGCTCCCCGACAGACTGGAATAAACATACCCACAACTAAGCCTAAACAGTGAAATAAAGGTAACACTAACAAAAGAGAATCACCTTTTTTAGCTTCTGGGAAAAAAACTTTAGCTTGTTCATTAACGCCAATAATAGAGCGATTCGCTAAGGCAATAGTTTTAGGAATTCCAGTCGTACCCCCACTGTGAAGATAAATAGCAATATCATTTTGACTAGTCGAAGAAGAAATATCTCCTTTATAATAACTACCTAAGTTAATAAATTTTTTCCAAAAGAGATATAAATTATTATCACTATTAGGACTTTCTTCTTTTCTTCCCGTCGTTACATTATAAACTGTATTTAATAAAATTGGCATTGAATCTGAAGGACTAGCAATAATTACTTTTTTTACTAAAGTATCTTTAATAATATTTTTAATTTTGCTATAACAGCTATTTAAAGCAATCATTAAGATACTTTTAGTTTTCACTAAGTATTCTTTAATTTCTTCTTCAGCTGATAAAGGATGAACCATATTAGAAATAGCTCCAATTTTATTAATGGCAAAAAAGGATATCACCGTCTCCGGTGTATTAGGCATACAAATGGTTACAACATCTCCCTTTTTTACTCCTAAATATTTAAGACTTTTAGCACATTTATCAATATAATCAAAAAAAACTTTATAAGTCATTTTTCGACCAAAATAATTAAATACAAATTCATTTTTAAATTTCTTTGTTTCTTCTTTCATATAATCATATAAGGATAAATTAGGAATATTAATTTTTAATTCCTCTTTAGTATAATATTTTTCCCACAAAAAATTATCTTTATTTTTGGCCATAAAAATAACCTCTTTCTATCTAAACCTATTAAAATTATACAATATTATTCCCCTATTAACAATGAAAGTTTTATGAAAGCTAACTATTCTTCAAATATTAAAAATTTTTGAATTAAATAATTACAAACAAATAAAATAAATTCAACTGGAATTTTAATAAAAGTTGGATTAACCGCAATATAACGAGCTAAAAGGGAAACTGAAAAAGCTGAGACTAACATTTGTATAATAACTAATGCAAAATATTTTCCTAAAGCCACTAAACTATTACTACTACTTTGAAAAACTTTATTACGATTTAAAGTAAAATTAAATAAAGAAGAAATAATTCTTGCCAAAATAGTAGCAATGATAATATTTAAAAGTAAATGATGAAATATATTAAATAAAGTTATATCCAAAATAAAACTTAAAAGAGCTACGATTAAATATTTTAAAATTAATTGATATTCTTTCATAATTATCCCTTTTTAATTCTAACACATTAAGAAACCTAAAACAACGAACAACTATTGCTAAATTTAATAAGAAATAAAATCATCTTCTCCATTTGGATAAGTAAAGAAAAAGGTGAATTTTTCTTTATCAAACGTTAAATCATTTATTACTTCGGCCTTTTCATAAATTGTTAATAAATAGCCAACTTGCTCTATTTGCTCTTCTTTATTTAATCGGACTATTTTATGACTATCTAAAAAAGTATTTACGCCCTCATGAACATCTAAACTATTTTGCGTAAATACCCAAAAAGCATAATTAGAAATAGCTAATTTATCTTTACTATAAAGAAAAATACTTACACCAATAGAAATAATAATCAGTAAAATGACTATTAGAAACACATTCTTAAAATTGCTCATTTTAAAAATTATTTGGACCTTCCCAATTGACTTTCGATAGCCATCACCATTTTTTGAACTAATCCTTCTTCCACATTAGAAGAGATAGCCATCATTTTAATTTTTTCTATCAATCTTAATTTATCTTCACTATCTAAAGAAATAACTGCTGGTACTATAATATTATTAAATTCATTCGTTAAAGAATTTAAAATAATATGATCATTGGGACCAATAGTATTATCTTTAGTTACTAAATGATAATTTCTTAAAACATTAATAATACGATTAGCTAAATCTAAAACGATATCCCC
>CANRKS010000004.1 GCA_947631285.1 uncultured Bacilli bacterium
ATCCTTAACCTGGCATGTTAAGGATTGTGGTTTCGACTACTCCTGAAGTTGGGTCTCCAGTTGTTGATGTGTCTCCTTTTTGCTCTTTCTCATTATCTATCCATTTAACTTCTAGACTTAGATTTGTTAGATTTTGTTCAGCATCTACTTCACTCGATTCATTACCAGTAATAGTCTCTTTAATAACTATTTCAACATCTTCAATAGTATTATAGCCTTTTGGAGTTGTTGATTCTTTTAAATAATATGTACCATCTTCTAAGCCTTTTATAGAAATATGACCTTGATTATCTGTTTTCATTTCAGTGGCTTCATTTTCATTTTCTGTCCATTTTTCTATAACATAAGGATTACTGCTGTCAACACCACTGCTTTCTTTCATTACAGCGTAAACTTTTTTTTCGTTTTCGCCATCTTTAATTTTTTTATAAAGTTTGAAGCCTACACCTTGCAATGGTTGCTTTTTCTTACCATCTTGTTTATTAATATTTAGTTGGTAAGTATAAACTGTTACTTTTTCTTCTGGTGTATTACCATTTTTTCCTTCGTTACCACTATTTGGGTTATTTGAATATTCAAGGTAAACGGTATTGGTATTTCCGTCTTTACCAACTACAGCATCCTTATTTAAAGATGCATAGTATTTCACAATAATTTTAGATTCTTTACTATCTTCTTCAGTATTTCCTTTAGCAAATTCTTCGTCACTAATAACCTTTTTCAAATCTTCAATTGTAACAGTTAAAGTTGTTTGACCATCAGAATTTTCATTATGCTTTACTTCACTAGTGTAACAAGCATTTTTATCTTGATTATTTGCAGTATCACATTTGCTTACTTCACTTTTTTGACCATCTACTACTTTATAAACTTTTATACTATCTTCTTTTAAAGTTAATCCTTTAGATAAAGTATCATGAAAGATGTATTTATATTTTTTGTAATCTTTATAATTAGTTGGAAGTGTGCCTGTTAAGGTAAATTCTAAAGCTTCGCCAGTTTCTGCGCTTAAAGCTTTTTGATCTTTTAAACTATCATTATTATGGTTTGAATCTGCTTCATCTTTTCCTTTATCAGTACTAGCGACTTGTTTATCAACAGTAGGAACTTCACCTTTTACTTTTACTTCAACACTCTTAGCCACTTTTAAAATATATCTAGTATAAAATTCATTCTTCGCACTTAAATTTTCAGTTACATCTTTGATTAAGTAGTAACCATCAGCTGGTACATCCAAAGCATAAGAACTTGTTTCTTCTTTATAAGTAGACGATACGGTCGATGTTCCATCAGCTTCTGTTTTTAAATGACTACTAACTAATTCAGCAAAGATACGAACCATATCAGAATCATTTTCATATAAAGCTAATATTTCGGCGACATCACGAGCTGTGGAACAAGAGCTAAATACTTCTTTAACTTGTTTTGTTGTTCCTGATGATGTACCATCTTCTTTAATTTCAGTAACTGTCTCTGTAGATGCTTTTAAAGCGTTTAATAAATTATTTGCATCAACAGAATCGCCCCACTTAATATTACTCAAAACATCTTTATCATTTTCAGTATGAAGATCACCTTTAAAGATTTGGTAAGCTTTAAAAGTATGATCTTTACCAGCACCTTTAATTGTAATAGTACGAGTAGTTTCACTTCTTGCCTCTTCGGCTGATGTTATAGTTATTTTAGGTATAAATAAAATACCTAATAATATGATAAATAAAAATATTTTTAATTTGTTATTTTTCATAATCATACTTCTTTCTTTTTATGATATTTTTTTATTATTAATGTAATGGATTCGATTATAAATAACGAACCAAATATTATTATAATGGCAATTCCTTTACCTCCTGTATCTGGTATTGCCAATTCATCTAATCTATATGTTAATAAACCATTGTTGCCTAAATATGCATTTAGGATTGCATCTGATCCTATAGTACTTGGATCATCTGCTATTATAGGAAGATAATAACTCTTAGATGTATTAGTTATATTGTTTTCTTTTTTTAATATACTTTGGTGTAAGTCTCCTATTCTTAAACCACCTATCTTAGTTGCTAATACCCAATTACCTTTTGATTCTATATCTTTAGGTATTTCTTCTTCAAAACCATATGTTTTTGAATTTTTACCAGATTCATCAATCCAACTCAAGAAGTCACCTTTTGGTAATTTAGTACCTTCATGTTCAACAATTCCAGATCCAAATTCTGAGCCTTTTCTTGCTACAACATATTGGACTTCTTTACCGGTGCCATTACTAGCTGGCATAAAATAATCTATAGCGAAATAGTAGAATGCATCGGAACTAGGGTTTGTTCCATACTTTACTACATCTTCCTCTAATACTATTATATCACCTTTTTTTAATTCTTGATTATTAAATGCATTTTTTATTGCAGTTTGTGCGGTTGAATTTGGCTGATTGTTTTCAGTTTGGCCTTTATATACACCATCGAAGTTAGCTCCGTCAAAATTTAGAGGGTCACTTACTTCTTTAACTTGGCCATTATCACCAATGATATAGGCGTGACTATATAATTTTAAATTCTTTTGGAAAATATAATATCTATTGTTTATACTTGGTGATAATGTAAGGAATGCATCACCTTTTGTTCTAGCGTCATCTTGAATATCGGCAATGTATCCATCATAAGTAGATTCACTGTAATAATTAGAAAAGAAATTTAAATAGTCGTCCTCGGATATATGCTTTTTTAAATATTCTTTATCTATCTTATCTAAGTCGATATCTTTACCATCATTCATTTTAATACTATCTACTAAGCCTACTTCATAGAATAATCTTAATGGAGTTGATAATTTTTTATCTTCCAAATTGGTTTTATAAGATTCAACATTCTCGTTATTTCTATCCATTTGGATTGTTACTGTTTGTAGTGGTAAAGCTGTAGTTGGAAGATTAAAGTATAAGTTTTGTTTACCATTTTCATCTATATCAATTATTATTTTTATATCTTTTAACTTATAGTAAACTTGATTAATGTCACCATAACTTTTATTAGCTTGGACTTTTTCAAGTTCTGTATCAGTTTCAGCAATACGATAAATAATTATTTTTTTATTCTTATTATTTATTGCATTATCATCTGTAATATAGTCTTTTACATCTTCATCACTTAAATAGTATGTATCGCCATTGCTCCAGCTGCCGGTTTCTTTTTTAGTGCCATTAGAATCATACCAACCAGATACAAATTTATTATTGCTATTCAAATGCTTCTGATTAAAAGTTGAATCATAAATGGCAGCTTTTTCAATGCCATACATTGTTCCAAATAACAATAATGACATATCATAAGTTTTATTTCCTTCTAGTGTAATACTATCATTTTTTATTTCCATATATTCACCAATAGGATCAGTATATGTTAATGAATCATTGCTACCATATTCATTTGTTCCACCTACTGGTGTGAAAGCATCTCCATTTATATTTGTAATTATATTTTTAAATGTTTCTTCCAAATTAGTAGCACTAATATCAAAGAAATCATCATTATAATTAATATTATTAATTACATCTTGATTCGTTACTTCAGCATTTTCTGCATCTTTTAACCTATTAAACTTGATTGTTCTGTTATTTCCATTTTTGCAATTATAAGGACTATTATTATTTCTTCCTTCATTATCACAAAATTCAATAGTGATATCATTCTCTTTCCATTTAAGAAATGATTGATAAGCACTAGTTATATCCTTATTGAATTCTTTTGTTTTGTTATTATTAGTTATATTGAATGACGAGTCGCCTTGAGCATTAAAATATTTTATCGGATTTAATGTTGCGTAGACTCTAGGTGGTTGCCAATTATATTCTGGAGTATCAATACTAATTGTGTGAATTTTCATATTAGCTTTTTCATTATCTTTTAATATATTAGCTTGTTGTAATAATTTTGTATATTTATTTTGCACTTTGGATTTCATATACGATGCAGTAAGAAGTATATCTAAAATTACAGCATCGCCACCATTGGAATCTACGTCCATTTCCGAACGATATTTTTCGTGATTTCCAGTATAATTATCATTATCTTCTAGTTTAATCTTTGGTAAATTATACCATTCATCTCCGGTATTTGGCTCAGTATCTTTAGATTTTAATGCATAGTTAGAACCACCATCAGTCATAACGAAAGCAACAGGAATTCTTGGCACTGTTACCTCGTTAGTACCACTTTTGTATTTATAAGTAACATCATCAGTATCTACTAAGTTATTATATAATTCCTCAAAACCAACATAAATTCCTGCTTGCATATCTGTTTGATAGCCGATATAAATTGTTTCATTAGGTGCATTAGAAAGTTTTTCTTTTGATTTATTTGCTGGATAGTTATTTCTTACACTCTTTGTATATGTTTCATAAGTGCTGTTATTTTTTTCATTGGCTTTTTGAGCATTGGCTGTAACTGTGTATGCTCCTGATCCTGTTTCTTTTGGTGTAGCATTTTCGTAATCTGTTAAATCAGACACAGTTAAATAATCATTATTTCCATTAGCTTTTTTATAATGAGCTAATGGCATTAAAACTTCAGCAGTGCCACCATAAGCAATAACTGCAACACGATTTGTTTCATTTAATTCCATTAAAGTATTAATTGCGTTATTCATTGAATCTAATACTTTTTTCATTCGAGAATGCTCTAAATGTTCTTTAGCACTATTATCTTTGCTGTGTGTATGTCCGTTTTCTGATGCATGAAGATCTATGGCCATACTTCCTGACATATCAAGTAAAAATATTGCATCTATGGGTGTATTGCTATAGCTATTAATTCTTTGGCTACTTCCTAAAACTGAGAATACATGTAAAAAATCACTGTTATTAGTTATAGTTCCTTTATATCCGTCTGTGTCATTATCTAAAGTAATGCTTTCTCTAAAAACCGATTTATCTGACCAGATACGACCTGCGTATCTAGAACCATTTGTTTCATTTATTAAACGGTTAATATAATCATCGGTTGTATCTGGATCAACTCCGTATTTACTATTTCTTAAATTACTACTAGCTGCCAAGATTGTTGGAGAAAATAGAAAAATTACTTGCGAAATACACAATATCAAACATATTGCATCACAAAAAATTTTAATAAAAGTTTTTCGCTTTTTATTAACTATTTTCTTCATCATACCGGGGCACTCCTATTTTTTATATATAAAAATTATACCCCCCCCGGTCAACATCTGTCAACTGTTAATAACTTCTATAATTGGGGTTAGTGCGAAGAAATGTCTCTTTAATTATTGTTTTTTCATCTAACTTGTATCGTCTTTCATAAAACCTCTCTTTCTTTTTTTATATAATAAACTTGAAATTATAATCAAGGTTATTCCTATTATTGTAGTGGCAATCATGCCAATGCTTCCAGCATCTGGTATTGCCCACTTCTCTATTTTATATGTTAATAATCCATTATTACCTAAGTATGCATCAAGAATAGCGTCTGATCCTATCGTACTTGGATCATCTGCTATTATTGGCAAGTAATAACTCTTTGAAGTACCTGTTTTATTTTCTTTTTTTCTTAAGATACTTTGATGCAAATCTCCTATTCTAAGTCCGCCGATTTTAGTAGCTAGTACCCAATTACTAGAAGATTCTATATCTTCTGGTATATTATCTTCAAAATTATATGTTTTTTGGTTTTGGCCAGTTACATCTATCCAAGATAAGAAGTCACCTTTTGGTAATTTAGCTCCTGGATTCTCAGCAATTCCGGAACCGAATTCTGAACCTTTTCTGGCTACAACATATTGAACTTGTTTACCTTTACCATCTTCGGTTGGCATGAAATAATCAATTGCGAAATAATAGAAAGCATCAGAACTAGGTTCTGTTCCATACGAAACAGTATCACCACTTAGGAATATAATATCTCCTTCATTTAGTTCATTTCTTTCAAATACTTCTTGTATTGATTTTAAGCCTTCATCGTTTGGTTTGTTGCCTTCCGTTTTTCCATCATATACGCCATCAAAGTCAGCTCCTTCGAAATTTAAAGGATTGTGTTCTTCTTCGACTTGACCATCCTTACCAATAATATAAGCATGTTGGTATAATTTTAAGTTTTTCTGGAAAACATAGTATCTATTATCCATACTAGGTGAAATACTTAGGACAGCATCACCTTTTGTTCTAGCATCATCTTGTGTATCAGCTGTATAGCCATCATAAGTGGTTTCACTATAATAATTAGAAAAGAAACTTAAATAGTCGTCCTCGGATGTATACTTCTTTAAATATTCTTTATCTATCTTATCTAAGTCGATATCTTTACCATCATTCATCTTTATGGCATCAGCAACTCCAACGTTATAGAATAACCTTAATGGCGTTGATGCTTCTTTATTATCTAAATTCGTAGAATATTTCAATCCTGAATCAGTTTCATCAGCTTGAATCGTTACTGTTTGCAGTGGTAAAGCTGAAGCTGGAATATTAACAAATAGTTTTTCATCACCATTTTCAGCTTGTTCAACTAATATTTGAATGTCATTTAATTTATAGTAAATTTGAGCTGATTCGCTGTAACTTTCATTTAGTTTTCTTTTTATACCCTCAGTATCTGCATCAACAAAGCGATAAATAAAATATTTTTTATCAATGTCACTTATGGCATTATCATCATTGACAAAATATTTTATTTCTTCTTCATTTAAATAATAAGCATCACCATTATCCCAATTGCCTTTATCTTTCTTCTGTCCTTTAGAATCATACCATCCAGCTTCAAATTTACCATTAGTTAAATGGTTTTTATTAAAGCTATAATCATAAACGGCTTTTTTCTCAATACCATACATTTCCCCAAATAAGAGCATTGCCATATCGTAAGTTTCATTTCCAATTGTTATAGCATCATCTTTGACTTCCATGTATTTTCCGATTGGATCCATATATGTCAAGGAATCATTTCCACCATATTCATTTATTCCACCTACTGGAACGAAAGCTACTTCACTTATTTTGGATACAAATGAGTGAAAAGTATCTGTTAAATTAGCAGTACCAATATCAAAGAAATCATCATTATAATAAATATTATCGATAACATCTTGATTAGTTACTTCTTCTGTTTCTTCATTTAGTTTATTGAATTTAACTTTTATAGCTTTTTTATCACTATCTTTATATTCAATTTCTATTCCAGTCTCTGATTGCACCCATTTTTCAAAATATTTATAAGAAGTTATAACATCTTCTTTTTGAGCCCAGGTGTTTGGATCGATATTATCGACCGGCAAAAGAGTGTCATTAAAGAAATCTTTAGGATCCAAGGCTGCATATATACGTGGTATTTGCCAAGTAGTAGTTGGAGTATCAACAGTTATTGATTGAATATAAAATTTAGCTTTTTCGTTTCCTTGTAATAAGTTTTCTTCCTTTAATAATTCTGTATATTTATTTTGAACTTTGGCCTTCATATATGCAGTTGTTAGTAAGATATCTAAAATAGGTACTTCTCCACCATCAACATCATTGTTTTTATCAGTTTCTGCACGGTATTTTTGATAATTTCCTTCATAAGCTGTAATACTATCTAGAATAGGAACACTATGCCATTCATCACCTGTGGTCTCGAGATTATCAGCATTTTTCAAAGCATAATTAGAACCACCATCAGTCATAACAAAGGCTGCTGGTATTCGTGGTATAGTGGTCTCTTTATTTTGCAATTTTGAATGATATGTATATGTTACATCGTCTGATGTTTTCAAGTTTTTATAAAGTTCTTCAAATCCTAAATAAATACCAGCTTGAAGATTTGTATGATAACCTATAATTTTGGTATCTTCAAAGCCATCTTTGGCATAATCATTTCTTATTTTATTATTAACAATTTCATTTTCATTATTATCAGTTTTTGTTGCATGTCCTATTACATTATAAGATGCGCTATTAAGATTATTTTTTTCTAGTGTGTTTTTACTATAATTGGTAAAACCTTCTACACTAATATAATTCTGATCACCTGTTTTTTCATAATGACCAAGTGGTAGAATTACGGCAGCTGAGCCACCATAACCAACAACTGTAACGCGATTGGTTTCGTTTAGTTCCATTAGTGTATCAATTGTATTATTAATTGCTTCAACAACTTTATAAATACGTGAGTGTGAAATACGTTCATCCATATCTTTATGGCCCTTATAGTGAGTAAAATATGCTCCGTCGGAAATGTTTGTAACAGTATTACTACTAAGAGTAAGACCAGTAGTTGAACTTCCTGTTAGCAAATCACCTTTTTCAATTTTTTTCCATTCTTCAGTTGGATTCTTAATAGCTATAATCATTTCACCAGCAACTGTAGGTTTGGTAATTGAAGTATTTTCATTAACTCTTTTAATTTCCTCAACTTCAAAATTATACGCAGTTGATGAATACTTTATTTTGAACATTTCCCAATTTGAAGGAAGTTCTTCGTTAAACGCATTAGTTACTACAACTGTATTACTTTCATTACTAAAATCATTAAGAGCGGTAACTTTTATTTTACCTGTTTCTTCAATATCAATCGCCATACTACCTGACATATCAATAAGAAAGACAGCGTCTATTGGTGCATTAATGTCTTCGTTTATTTTTTGACTACTTCCTAAAACTGAGAATACATGCAAAAAATCGCTATTATTAGTTACAGTTCCATTGTAACCATCTGTGTCATTATCTAAAGTAATGCCCTCTCTAAATACTGACTTATCTGACCAGATACGTCCGGCGTATCTTGAACCATTTTTTTCATTAATCATATGCGTTATATAATCATCGGTTGTGTCCGGATCTACCGCATATGTACTATTTCTTAAATCACTACTAGCTGCCAAGATTGTTGGAGAAAATAGAAAAATTACTTGCGAAATACACAATATCAAACATATTGCATTGCAAAAAAATTTAATAAAAATTTTACTTTTTTTATTAACTATTTTCTTCATCATACCGGGGCACTCCTATTTTTATTTATATATAAAAATTATACCCCCCCCCGGTCAACTTCTGTCAACTGTTAATAACTTCTATAATTGGGGTTAGTGCGATGAATTTATTTTTTTTGAAAATGGGTTTCAATACTTAATTTATATTATCTGGTATCACTCCTTTTTTGCCTCTTATATAATAAACTTGATAATATTATCAAGGTTATTCCTAATAATATAACTATAATTGTACCAATACTTCCTGTGGCAGGTATTTCCCACTTCTCTATTTTATATGTTAATAAACCGTTGTTTCCTAGATAAGCATCAAGAATAGCATCTGATCCTATCGTACTTGGATCATCTGCTATTATGGGAAGATAATAGCTCTTTGATGTATTAGTTTTATTATCTTTTTTTCTTAAGATACTTTGATGCAAGTCTCCTATTCTTAAACCACCTATCTTAGTAGCTAGTACCCAGTTACTTCCATCACCAAGTTTTTCTTTTGGTACTTCTTGATCGTAATCATATGTTTCAGGATTCTTACCACTTTCATCATACCAACATAAGAAGTCACCTTTAGGTAATCCGCCATTTAATAAACCAGAACCAAATTCTGAACCCTTACGAGATACGATATATTGAACTTGTTCTCCTTTGTCTTCTTTTGTTGGCATATAGTAATCTACAACAATATAAAAATAACTATCACTTTTATATTTTTCTTTATTTTCATAAGTAGCAACATCTGTTTTTAAAGTTACTATATCGCCTTCTTTAAGGCCTTTAGACATTTTTTCTTGAAGTTCTTCTTTACTGTTTAATTCTCCATAATAAGCGTGTCCTTCAAAGTTTTTAGCTTCATCTGATGATAATTCTTTTAACTCATTATTTTCTACTTTATATGCTTTAGTATATAATTTTAAATTTTTTTGGAAGATATAATACCTATTATTCATACTAGGTGATAATGTAAGGAATGCATCACCTTTTGTTCTAGAATCATCTTGTGTATCAGCTGTATATCCATCATAAGTGGTTTCACTATAATAATTAGAAAAGAAATTTAAATAGTCACCCTCGGTTGTATACTTCTTTAAATATTCTTCGTCTATTTTATCTAAATCTATATCTTTACCGTTATTCATCTTTATATCATCAGATAAACCCACTTCATAGAATAGTCTTAACGGGGTTGATTCTTCCTTATTTTCAATATTTGTTTTGTAATAAGCACTACTACCATCTGGATTTAATTTTATAGTTACAACTTGAAGTGGTAATGCTGTAGCTGGTATTTCAACATATAATGTTTGATCATTTTCTAATGGCCCAGCATTTAAGTTTGTATCAACATATATTTTTATATCACTTAATTTATAAGTAACTACCGAATCAAATTCATCTGACTCATCAATTATTTTATAACAATTATTAATAAGTTCATCTTTTTCATCATTAACTACTTTGTAATATTGTCTTATATAATTATATTTACCATTTCTGACGGATGATTCTATTTCATTTTCACCACTTTTGGTAACATACTTTAAATCAGTTTTATTAATTTCATATAATTTACCAAATAATAGTAAATTTTTAACATCTTTGACTTCCATATATTTACCAATTGGGTCGGAATAAATTAAATTATCTACAATAGCGAATCTATCATGAGTAGGTACAAACGCAGGTTCTTTAATGTTTTGAACTATTTCATCAAAAGCACTAGCGATTGAGTCGTGAGTTTCATCAACACTCTTTGGATAAAATGCTTTTGTTACATAATTTATATCAAGATCTTCAATGGATAAGTCATATGGATTATTAACTTTATCACCTTTTTGTAAATTAGGATAAGTAATGTCGTTATATCTTTTTCTTATAAGATAAGCATTCCCATGATCTGGACCAACTGGTACAGTTGCGGTGTACTCTTTATCATTATAAGTTACCTTTCCTGTTTTCATTTGAGTATATAGTCCTGTAAACTCACTATATGCAAGATAAGTTTTTAATTTATCCCTAGCTTCGGTTGAAACACTACCGCTTTTAATTTCTTCCCAAGCTTTTATGGCTGCATCAAGTGACATAATAAGCTCGCTTCCTACAGTATATGGTTTAAATGCTAAATCATCTTCGGTAAGATTAGCTAAATCAGCATCTGCATTAATGAATCCGTCTTCTTGTAACCATTCAAGATTAAAGTATTTATTAGGATTCATAGTTGCAGCACTTGAAGAATAGGATTTTAATTCTTTAGCAAATTCATCTTGAGGATCAAGATCAAAATCTTCAGGATTAGCTATATCAACAGAAATAGTATAAATATCACATTCGCTGCCATATTCTTTAGCAATTATTGCTTTTTCGTATGCAACCATTAATAAGGTAGATAAAAGCATTGCTCCTTGAGTAGAACGGACATCTTCCGCAAACTTTTGCATGCCCTTTAAGCCTTCCTCACCAGGGTCCATATCTTGCGCTTTTGTACTCCATTTATCGATATCTTTTTCGGGAGTAAATGTTCCAACTGTTAAACCTTCACTTAATGTTCCGTCTCCATAACCTAATTGTTCAAAGGTTTCAACGCCATTTTTATTTATAATTTCCGTATACATGTTCCAATCGGAGGTATTTTTTACATTAGATTCATGGAATACTCCAACATAGGAAGCAAGTTTTGTACCTCTATCGTTTGTAAAACCTCTGGATTCTAAAGTTGGATTAGAATAAGTACCCTTTAACATATCAGTTGCAGCGCCATCTGTTAACATAACAATTTTAGGCAAATAACCAAATGTATATCCACCAACATTAACTTCTTTTTTGCCTTTTAGCAACTCTTGGAAAGCAGCATGGAAACCAGCTTGAATATTTGTTGTATCATTTGTGTACAAATCGAATCTTTCTTTACCACTTTTACTCTCATACGATGTATCTACAGTAAAATTTTTATTAACATACATTTTGTCAACATAGACAGTACCTTTACCTTGAGTTATATTTGGTTCTTTAGGATCATGTAGTGGAGTATCTGGTATTTCTTGAATTGTAGTTTTTGATTCTTGGTCAAGCTTAGATACATTCCAACCGCTTTGTAAATATTGGTAAGGTTCATCTGGACTATTACTTATCGGATAATGTCCCATTGGAATAATTACTTTTGCTGTACTTGCGCTGGTTTTATCGACTGATCCATTATTATACCAGCTATCAGATCCATCGCCAAATAAAACAACAGCTATTTCATTATATTGACTAGCTCTCATTAACGAATCTATTGCTTTATTTGTAGCTTCAACGGTATGTGCAGAACGTGTTTCTTCCCATTCTTTACTGTTTTTATACATGGATGCTGAATTATCAATAACAATAATAGTTCTTGCAGGAGGTAAGCCAATCCATGCTTGACTACTTCCTAACGCTGAAAAGACATGCAAGAAGTCACTATTATTAGTTATAGTACCAGTATATCCATCAGTTTCTTTATCTAAAGTGATGCTTTCTCTAAAAACTGATTTATCTGACCAAACACGACCTGCGTATCTTGAACCATTTTCATCATTTATTAAGTGGCTAATATAATCATCAGTTGTATCTTGATCAACTTCGTATTTACTATTTCTTAACTCGCTACTAGCCGCTAGGATTGTTGGAGAAAAGAGAAAAATCACTTGCGAAATACACAATATTAAACATATTGCATCACAAAAAATTTTAATAAAAGGTTTTCGCTTTTTATTAACTATTTTCTCTTTCATCTGGGGCACTCCTATATTTATTATATATAAAAATTATACCCCCCCCCCGGTCAACATCTGTCAACTGTTAATAACTTCTGTAATTGGGGGGCTAGTGCGAAAAATTAATTTTTTTGTGAAAATAGTTTTGGATTTTTAATTTGTTTTATCTGTTATCACTCCTCTTTTGTGCCTCTTATATAATAAACTTGATAATATTATCAAGGTTATTCCTAGTAAAATAATTATAATCGTGCCAATACTTCCTGCAGCTGGTATTTCCCACTTTTCTATTTTATACGTTAATAATCCATTATTACCTAGATAAGCATCTAGAATGGCATCATATCCTTCAGTAGTTAAATCATCTGCTATTATAGGAAGGTAATAACTCTTTGATGTATTAGTATTATTATCTTGTTTTCTTAAAATACTTTGATGCAAGTCTCCTATTCTTAAGCCACCTATCTTTGTTGCTAATACCCAAGTGCCTGATGATTTCGTATCTTCAGGAATATTTGCACTAAAGTCAAATGTTTCTTGATTTCTGCCTGATGCATCTATCCATGATAAGAAATCACCCTTAGGTAATTTCGCTCCTGGATTTTCAGCAATTCCAGAACCGAATTCTGAGCCTTTTCTTGCTACAACATATTGGACCTGTTTACCTTTATTATCTTCGGTTGGCACAAAGTAATCTATAGCAAAATAATAGAAATCATCCGAACTAGGATCTGTTCCGTATGAAACAGTATCACCACTTAGGAATATAATATCTCCTTCTTTTAGTTCATTTTTTTCAAATGCTTCTTTTATTGATTTTAAACCAGTTTCATCTGGTTTATTGTCTTCAGTTTTTCCGTCATATACGCCATCAAAATCAGCACCTTCAAAGTTCAGAGGATCACTTTCTTCTTTAACTTGGCCGTCGGCACCAATGATATAAGCATGAGAATATATCATTAAATTCTTTTGGAAAACATAATATCTATTTTTCATATTAGGTGAAATACTTAAAACTGTATCTCCTTTCGTTCTAGCATCTTCTTGAGTATCAGCTGTATATCCATCATAAGTAGTAGCACTATAATAATTAGAATAGAATGATATTTCATCATTTTCATTTGTATATTTCTTTTTATACTCTTCACTTATTAAATCTAGATCTATATCTATTCCATTATTAAATAGTAGTGCATCTTGGATACCTACACCATAGAATAATCTTAATGGGGTTGATTCTTCTTTTTCTTCAATATTAGTTTCATATTTACTAACTTCGTTATGTCCAATTAATGTTACACTTACTATTTGCAATGGTAAAGCATTAATTGGAATATCAACATACAAAGTATTATCTGTTTTTAAACCAGTATCATCTTTTAAATTACTAGTATCTTCATTCCATATTTTTATATCACTTAAACTATATTTAGTACTTTCACCATTATAGCAAGGGTTCGTTTTAAATTTATTACTATCTGAATCAGTAAATTCATAGAAAGTATAAATGGTATTTTTTTGATTTTCATTTAGAGATGTACTAGAAGTCATGTTTGGATATAAACTTTTAAATGTACTTTCATCAATATAATAAGTATCACCACTATCCCAATTACCATTCTCTTTGTAATTTCCTTTTGTGTCATACCAACCAGCTTTAAAACTTCCATTATTTAAATGCTTTTGAATAAATTGGTAATCAAAAACTTTTGTTTTATTTAAGTAGTGAAGTTCTCCAAATAGAAGCATTGCCATATCATAGGTTTGATTATCAATGGTTATTCCATTATCTTTTATTTCCATATATTTTCCTAATGGATCCATATAGCTAACTGAATTTTCATTTCCTAAATCATTCATTCCATCAACCGGAGCGAATGCATTTCCGGCAACAGATTCAACAATATTGCTTAAAACATTACCAATGTCTTCAAAACCTGTACTATAGAAGTTACCACTAGGAACATAATTGATATTCTTTTTAATAGCTTCTACATTTATTTTATTAGACCATTCTTTATATTTATCTTGTGCATAGGCTCCACTATTATCAGTTAAATGACTTTGCAATGCTTTAATAGAAATGATAATATCATTGCCTGAACTATTAGCACTTGTTGTATTTAACGAAAAAGTTTTGTCAACACCTTTGCTTTCATCACTAAGCCATAATTTATATAATTCATAAGCCGTATCAATAAATTTTGCTCCACTATCTTTAGCAGTTAATTTACCGCTATCAGTTTCACTACTATCAGCTAAATCTGTAAAATATCTTGATGGATTTAATATGGCATTAAGTGTTCCCTTTATTTGAGTATCTTCCATATTCGTATAATCAGCTGAATCACTAGCATAAATTGAATAACAATTTAGGGATGGCAAATTACCAGATAAATCAGTAATTCCACTACTTGTATAGTAAGCATCTACAGCAGATTTATAATAAGCAGCCGTCATCAAAGTTTGGAAGATAACTGGTGCTGCATCACCCAAGCCTGATAGTTGACTAGCATTATAATGGTTGATATTTTCTAACTCAGATGAATTTGTACTATTATATGCTAAGTCATAATTCCAATTAACGTTGTTCCAATTACTAAAAGTTTTTTCCCACATTTCTGGTGATTTAATTTCACATTTTGGAAGTTCATTTTCACAATCTTGAGAATCAGGTTCGCATTCTGAAAATTCATCTTCATCAATTGGCAAATTAACACTACATTCTGGAGATTCATACTCTGAGGAATCAACCTTTACTTCATTTTGAATCCAAGCAAGATCACTTGCTTGTCCATCTGTTAAATGAATTAAGGTTGGAAGACGAGGATACTCACTACTTTTATCATCTGTCTTCCAAGTAATTTCATTATTATTGGTAATAAATTGGTCCATTGCAATAGCTAAACCCGCTTGTTGGTTGGTAATATGTCCAACATGATATGGATCTTTTTCTGTTCCTGATCCACTTGTTTGACCACCAGTACCTTCATATTCTCGATTACCATTTCCTTGCATATTGTGAACTTTATTACTTGTTTCACCTGCGTTATCACCATAATACGTTTTAGTTACATTTTCTTTATTTTTAACTGTTGCGGTTAATTTAAAATGCAACCCTTGCGCTTTTGATGGATCAGTACCGCCATATAAATCTTTATATTCAACTTTTAAAAATGGAGTATTATTATCTTTTGTATAATGACCTAAAGGTACTAAGATAGCGGCTGTAGAGCCATAAATGGCTATGCCAAAACGAGAGTCAGGACTTTTTTCTAATAATGTGTTAATTGATATGTTTACTTGCTCGATCGTTTTATACATTGGTGTTTGTTCAAAATTTTTTTTAGTAGCATAACCATTTTCAACTTTACCCATAGATCCAGAAACGTCTAATAAAAACATAACGTCTAATTGAGTCGGTTGCGTTATCTTTAAACTACTACCTAATACAGAGAAAGCATGTAAAAAGTCACTATTGTTAGTGATGGTTCCTTCATAACCATCTGTGTCATTATCTAAAGTAATCCCTTCTCTAAATACTGATTTATCTGTCCATATACGTCCTGCATATCTTGATCCATTTTTAGCATTAATCATATGAGTTATATAATCATCAGTTGTATCTGAGTCTACCGCATATGTACTATTTCTTAAGTTACTACTAGCCGCCAAGATTGTTGGAGAGAATAGAAAAATAATTTGCGTAACACATAGTAGTAAGCAAATTAATTTATATATTTTTCTTTTAAATTTATTTTTGATTTTATCAACTATTTTCTCCTTCATCATACCGGGGCACTTCCTATTTTATATTATATATAAAAATTATACCCCCCCCCGGTCAACTTCTGTCAACTGTTAATAACTTCAATAATTGGGGTTAGTGCGATGAATTTATTTTTTTTGAAAATAGTTTTCAATCTTTAATTTGTTTTATCCGGTATCACTCCTTTTTTGTGCCTCTTATATAATAAACTTGATATTATAATCAAGATTATTCCTAATAACGTAATTATAATTGTGCCAATGCTTCCTGCTGCTGGTATTTCCCACTTTTCTATTTTATATGTCAATAGACCATTGTTTCCTAAATATCCACTCAGAATAACATCTGATCCTTTAGAACTATTAGCATGAGAAATAACTGGTAAATAATAACTTTTTGATGTACCAGTTTTATTGTCAGTTTTTCTTAAAATACTTTGGTGTAAGTCTCCTATTCTAAGTCCACCTATCTTTGTTGCTAGTACCCAATTTCCATCATTTTTCTTATCATCGGGTATGTTGGTATTATAATCATAAACTTCATTATGTTTTTCTGATGCATCAATCCATGATAAGAAATCACCTTTAGGTATAATATTACCTTCATCTTGTAGAATGCCTGATCCAAACTCTGATCCTCTTCTTGCTATAACATATTGAACTAATTCTCCTGTATTATCAGGAGTTGGCATATAATAATCTATAGCAAAATAATAAAAATCATCAGAACTTGGATTTGTTCCATATGGAACAGTATCACCACTTAGAAATATAATATCTCCGTCTTTTAGTTCTCCTTTTTCAAATGCTGCTTTTATTGAAGCTAAGCCTTCGGCATTCGGTTGATTATTTTCAGTTTTTCCATTATATACACCATCAAAGTCAGCTCCTTCAAATAATAAAGGATTATTTTCTTTTTCTACTTCACCATTTTCTTCAATAACGTAAGCATAGTCATATAATTTTAAATTTTTTTGGAAAATGTAATATCTATTTTCAACACTAGGAGAAATACTTAAAACAGCATCACCTTTTGTTCTGGCATCATCTTGAATATCAGCTGTATAACCATCATAAGTAGATTCACTATAATAATTAGAAAAGAAATTTAAATAGTCACCCTCGGTTGTGTATTTTTTTAAATATTCTTTATCTATCTTGTCTAAATCGATATCTTTATCATTATTCATCTTTATGTTATCAACGACTCCAACTTCATAGAATAATCTTAATGGCGTTGATTCTTTCTTATTTTCAACATTTGTTTGGTAATAAGCACTACTACCATCTGGATTTAATTTTATAGTTACAACTTGAAGTGGTAAAGATAAGACAGGAATTTCAAAATGTAATTCCTGGTCATTTTCTAATGGACCACTTTTTGTTTTAGTATCAACATATATTTCAAAATCACTTAAATTATAAGTAACTACTGAATCATATTCATCTGATTCATCTATTACTCTATAGCAATCGTTAACTAATTTATCTTCTCCATTATTTACAATTTGATAATATTGTCTTTTATAATCATATTTACTAGGTTTAGTATCATATTCTTTTTCTTCATCATTTTCTATAACAACATATTTAACATCTGTTTTTTTGATATCATATAATTTACCAAATAATAGTAAATTTTTAACATTTTTTACTTCCATATATTTGCCAATTGGATCTGAATATGATAAGGTGTCATTTTTAGAGAAGTTGTCATGAGTTGGAGTGAAAGCAGGTTTTTTAATGCTTTCAACTATTGTATCAAAAACTTTTTCTATACTATCTCCATCAGTTGATGAAGAAGAAGCATAATATGATTCAGTAACGTAATCATAATCTAATTTTGTTAAATCAATATTATGATCATCAGTTTCAGTTGGAATAAAGAAATCTTCGTTTATTTTTAGTTCACCACCAACACGGAAATAAGTATCGTGTCCTGGTCCAGGGAATATACCTTCATTTGAGAAATCACTTTGTGCTCCAGTTCCTGTTAATTCATATGTTGATTTAACACCCAAGCCTAATTTTCCGTTGTAGTAATATTCGCCATTTTTATAAGTTTTAATTTTATTTTTTATGTTATTTGATTTTAAATTATAACCACTTGTAATTCCACGATAAGTTGTAATTCCACCATTTTTATTCCAACTCTCAAAATCGCCTTTTACATAAGCATCCCATGCATTTCTTGCTTTTAAAATGCCTTCAACTGTTTTGTCGGCAACCGTATAGTCATCATAAAAAGTATTATTTTCATCTGATGTTTCATTTAATAGAAAGCCTTTATCAATTAAAAATTGCTTATTAAAATATTTACCTGGGTCCATCATAAATGGATTACTACTAATTTCATTTCCCTCATTTTGATTTTTGGTATTTACATATCCTGCTTTATAATCATCTTTTGATGGATCATCCATATCTACACTAATTGTATATATATCCCAATCGTCTTCTACTTTATAAGCATTTTTAACTACTTGTTTATAATACGAAGCTGTTAACAAATAACTGAAAAGCATATATGCTTGAGAATCACGGTAATTATTAGCAAAGTTTTGTGCAGCTATTAAACTATCTTCTGTAATATGAGTAGATTTTATTTCATTGCCATCTCTACTTTTATAGGTATATTCCTCAAAAGAAAATAGTTGATTATCATCTAAATCAGCGCTAGCCACAAGTTCAAAATTTGATCCAATATATGGTAAATTATCTATGTTTTTAATTGGATTACCTTCACTATCGAATATTGCTAAAAATTGGTTCCATGCTGTATTATTATGATCACTATGTGATCCTCTAGTATCATTTTTACCTATAAAAGAAGTACCTTTATAACTAAATTCGTTCAAATAGCCTAAATGACTAATAAGATATCCGTTTTCATCAGTTTTTGGATTTAGCCAGCTTTTAAGACTATCAGTAGCAGCACCATCTGTAAGTAATACAAGAGATGGAACACAATTATATTCAGTTCCAGCTATTTTAAGTGTTTTTTCAGCTTTTAATAATTCTTGCATGCCTTGATAAATTCCAGCTTGGATGTTTGTAGTTCCATTTTTATATGTCGTATATTTTTTGTCACCACAGTTATTCCAACCATTCCATTTTTCACTATCGAACCAATTATATTTTTTATTTTCTTTAGTATTATCACTATTTAATTCAGCAATTTCGTTATTAACGAATACCCAACCACTTGATGTTTTATTAGTGTGATCTAATGAATCACCATTCGCTACAGCATCCTTTGCTGCCCATCCAGAATCTATATATTTAAGCGGTTCATTAGTAATACTTACATTATAATGTTTCATTGGTAATATTGTTGTAGCGGTACTATTACCATGGTATGGGTGAACATTTTGGGAATTTTCTTCAGTTGCATTTGAATCGGGTCCATCACCAAATAAAACGACCGCTACTTCGTTATACTGGCTAGCATGCATTAAGATATCAATAGCTTTATTTACTGATTCTACAGTCTTAGCAATACGTGTTTTTTCCCAAGCAGTATTGTTTTCATACATTGAACCTGAATTATCAATAACTATTACAGTTCTAGACGGAGGTAAACCTATCCATGCTTGACTACTTCCTAATACAGAAAAAGCATGTAAAAAGTCACTATCATTAGTTATAGTTCCTTTATACCCATCTGTTTCTTCATCTAGTTCTATTTTATCAATAAATACTGATTTATCTGTCCATATACGTCCGGCGTATCTTGAACCATTTTCATCATTTATCATATGGCCAATATAATCATCAGTCGTATCTAAGTCTACCGCATACGTACTATTTCTTAAGTTACTACTAGCTGCTAGGATTGTTGGAGAGAATAGAAAAATTACTTGCGAAATACACAATATTAAACATATTTCATTATAAAAAGATTTAATAAAAGTTTTTCGTTTTTTATTAACTATTCTCTTCATCATTCCGGGGCACTTCCTATTTTATTTATATATAAAAATTATACCCCCCCCCGGTCAACTTCTGTCAACTGTTAATAACTTCTGTATTTGGGGTTAGTGCAAAGAATTTTTTTTGAAAATAGTTTTCAATCTTTAATTTGTGCTGTCTTTTATCACTCCTCTTTTGTGCCTCTTATATAATAAACTTGATAATATTATCAAGGTTATTCCTATTAATGTAATGACAATTCTACCAATACTTCCTGAATCAGGAATTGCCCACTTTTCTATCTTATATATTAGTAGACCGTTATTACCTAGATAAGCATCTAGAACGGCATCGTAACCAGCTCTAGATTTATCATCAGCTATTATTGGAAGATAATAAGAATTAGATGTTTCTGTTACATTTTCTTCTTTTATATGGATGCCTTGATGTAAGTCACCTATTCTTAAACCACCAATTTTAGTTGCTAGTACCCAGTTAGTATTGCCATTTTGTTTTTCAGATGGTATTTCAGCTTTATAGTCATATGTTTCAGAAAAAGTTCCACTTTCATCATACCAACAAACATATTCACCTTCTGATACTTGATCACCTAAGATACCAGAACCGAATTCTGAACCTAATCTTGATACCATAAATTGAACTCTCTTACCACCATTATTATCAGTAGGTACATAGTAATCAATGGCCATAAAGTAATAAGTATCACTAGCTGGATTAGAAGAATATTTTACTTTATCAGTACTATAAGTTACGATATCACCTGCTGATATTTCACCTTTATTCATTAATTCAGTAACTGATTCGGTATTTTCTTCTAATTCACCATAGTAATTGGCTCCCTCAAAGTTTTTAGCTTCTTCATCTGTTATCTCTTTTAAACTACCATCTGCTTGAACAATATAAGCTTTACTATATAAAATTAAATTCTTTTGAAAAACATAATAACGATTATCTTCACTAGGAGAGAATGTTGTAACAGGATCTCCTCTTGTTCGAGCATTAGCTAAAGTATCAGCTGTATATCCATCATATAAAGTTTTACTATAATAATTAGAATAGAAATATATATAACCATCTTTAGTATATTCTTCTAAATATTCATCACTCATTTGATCAGTATCAACATCTTTTCGATTATTGATTAGAAGACTTTCACAAACGCCTACACCATAGAATAATCGTAAAGGTGTTGAAGCTAGTTTATTATCTAAATTAGTTCTATAAGATTTTACTTCATTTTCATCTTCTTCATTTACTTCAACATAAACAGTTTGTAAAGGTAGAGCTTGAACTGGTATATTAACAAATAACATATCATTATATTCTTCTCTACTTTTATCTTTTTCTACCCATACTCTTATATCACTTAGTTTAAAGGTTACTTTACTATTTTCACCATAACTAATATTTTTTATATCTTTATTTCGTTCACCAGTACTTTCAGCAAAACGATATATTACATATGTTTTATTTCTCTCTTCTTCGGTTAAGTTTTCATCTTCATTAATAGTTGGTACATAAAGTTTTATGGTATCAACATCTAAATAGTAAGTATCACCATTGGCCCAACTACCATTATCTCCTAGATAATTACCATCTTTATCGTACCAACCCATAGTAAATTTTTCTTGTAAGTTATTACTATTATGGTTTTCACCTCTATGATTAAGATTAAAGTTATAATCATAAACTCCAGTTTTAACAATACCATGTATTTGACCAAATAATAATAGAGCCATTGAATAAGTTTTATCATTTACTGTAATTGAATCATCTTTAACTTCCATATATTTACCAATTGGATCATTATAGGTTAAAGAATCACTAACACCATCTTCATTAACACCTGATATTGGTACAAAGATATTACCTGTAATAGTGGATGTAATATCTAAGAATTTTTCTTCTACATCTTCTGAATCGGCATCATAGAAGCCATCATTATATACTATATTGTCAATAACATCTTGGTTAGTAACAGTTACTCCAAAGCTATTATCTCCTTCTTCTGGTAAAGGGCTGATTGTCATCTTAACTGTTGTGGCATTGGCATTTGCAATTGCCTTTTTGCCTGCAACCCAATCTTTCCAAGTATCAAGCATACCGGTAAAGACTGTAGCTTTTTTTACTATATCGCCAAATTGAGTTAATTCTGGGCCAAATTTTTCTTCATTATCCCACCAGTTAGAATTACTATCTAAAGGATAGTTTGCCGGATCCATCGATGGGTATAAACGAAATTTACCCCATTGAGGGACATTAGCTGCATCAACACTTATCGTATAAGTTGAAAGTTTTATACGTGTTGTATCTAAAGCATTACCTTGTTCCCAACCTTGTTCATAATGTTTGTTAACTGCAGTTTTCATATATGATGCAGTCATTAATAATTGCAATATAGTTGCTGAAGTCCCTAAAATATCAGCATCATTAGAATAAAGAATACCTATTTGGTCCCATACTGGTGCTGAAGTTAAAGTTCCTTCTTCTTTTTCCATGCCGAAATTATTAAGTGTTGTAATTTCATTACTATCTTTAATTCCCGGAAGATAAACCTTATACCATTCATCACCTGTATTGTGGTCTTGATCAGTAGGTGCCCCTAAAGAATGGGATAAATTCTTTTCATCTCGTTTATCTTGATACCACAAATTATCTTTTCTAAAGCAAATATTATTGTCGTTATCTGAAGGACTATCTTGAGGGCAAAATTCTTTTCCAACATTGCCATAGAATTCTCCCCACTCTCCTACTTCATTAAAAGCAAAATTGGCTCCACCATCAGTCATAATAATTGCTGCTGGAATACGAGCTAAGGTTTCAGTTCTATTAGTTACTGTTTTAACATTAATTGTGGTTTTGTCTGTTTCTGCTAGTTGAGAGTATGCTAAGTAAATACCACCTTGAGTATTAGTAAAATAACCTATGTATTTATCGGCTTTTAATTCTTTGTAATGCTCATTATCACCTTTGACATTGGTATTATTTTTATGTTGATTAGTCATAAGATTTGTTTCATTTTGTTCTTCATAACCTGGATTAGCTTTAACTTTTGTATTCTTTACATTATTACTTACTGAAAAAGTATATGTAGTATTACTACTAAAAGTAGGATTGTCTTCATCATCTTTTAAAGCTTTTACTTCAATTGTATAACATGCATCTAAGTTACGGGTCCATAACCAACCTAATTCTTCATCATATGTTAAATCTTCTAAACTATATAAAGTTTCCATACCACCAACAGAAAGATATGGAGTATTACTATCTACTCTTTTATAATGAGAAAGTGGCATTATAACTGCTGCACCAGCACCATAAACTACTACTGAAACACGATTATTGATATTTTGTTTCATTAAATAATCAATTGTATTATTAGCAGCATCTAAAGTTTTTTGAACACGAGAATTAGCTATACGTTTTTTCATTGTACGTTCTTTTTCTTCGGCATATTTACCATCTTTTTCATCAGTAAAAGAACTAATACTATATCTTGTATCTTGAGCCATTGATGCTGACATATCGATTGCTATTACTAAATCAACTGGGACTTTAGAATAATTATTCTGTTGAATACTACTACCTAATGTAGAAAAGACATGCAAAAAATCACTATTACTATTAATAGTGCCAGCATATCCATCTGTATCATTATCTAAAGTAATAGTACTTCTAAAGACTGATTTATCTGACCATATACGTCCAGCATATCTTGAACCGTTTATATTATTTATTAAAGCATCCTGATAGGAATCTGTAGTATCAGGATCAACATTATAGGTACTATTTCTTAACCCACTACTATCAGCTAATATAGTAGGAGTAAATAAGAAAATAATCTGAGAAATACATACTAATAGACATATTGCTTGATAAAGATATTTAGTAAATTTATTTAGATTTTTATTAAATAATCTCTTCTTCATCCCGGGGCACTCCTATTTTTATTATATATAAAAATTATACCCCCCCCCGGTCAACATCTGTCAACTGTTAATAACTTCTGTAAATGGGATTCAGCCTGAAAATTTTGGGGTGATTTTTTTGGTGTTTCAAATAGTGTTTTGAAGAGATTTTGATCAAAGAAAAATCCCTTTTTAAGGGATTTTAAATACTTTATGGTTGCCCTAGTGGGATTCGAACCTACGAAATGTCAGGGTCAGAGCCTGATGCCTTACCGCTTGGCTATAGGGCAATAACTAAAAAGATTATAACACTTTTATAATCTTTTTTAAAATAACTATTTTAAGATAATAGCGGCGATATTACGACCTTTAGTTTGATCATAACGATAAGAATGATATAAATCATGATGACATTTAGTACATAGATCACTAGTAATAATGTTTTCTTCTTTTAAACCTAAAGAAAGAAGAACTTTTTTATTTATATTAACTGTATCAATATAATATTTTTGTTTATTATCTTTTATTTCACCTAAGTAAATATCTTCTTCAATATTAGAAAAATTATTTTTAAATAATTCAACAATATCTTCATCGACCTCAAAACAACATTTTAAAATACTAGGACATATACAAACGATGATATCTTCTGGTTTAGATTGATAATCATTAGTCATAATATTTATAGCATTTATAATTATTTTATTTAAGGTACCTTTCCAACCAGAATGAATATTACCTATTACTTTATTTATTGGATCATATAATAGAATAGCTTGGCAATCAGCAGTCTTAGTAAGTAAACAAACATCTTTTAAGTTAGTAATAAGACCATCAGTACTTAGAAAATTATCATTTAAATTATCTAAAGTTACTTTAGCAACATTGGTTGTATGAGCTTGATTGGCTAAGATACAAGTTTTAATTTCGATGGGTGCCAATGTGTTTAGTTTAGTTAGAGCTTTTTCTTTATCTTTTTGATATTCTTCATAAGTTAAAGAAAAAGGTTTCTTGGTATAGAAATGAATTAAATTATTATATTCATTTAACTTAGTAAATTGTAGATATTTATTATTTTCAATTAATTTATTCATTATATATTCTCCTTTACATAAAATAGAAACCAAAGATACAACCACATATAGCACCCATTAGATGACCAAAATGGGATATTCCATCTTTTTTTAATAAACCATCTTTTATTTCTTTAATTATATAGAATAAACAGATAAGAACTAAAGTAACAGGTATTTTACCAGCGGAGAAGTTAACAAAGGAACTTAGAACAATTAACATAAAGACGATTCCACTAGCTCCTAAAATACGATTTTTACTAAAGATAAAATTAATAATACTACTTACACCAGCCGTAATTAAGATCATATATATTAAATTCATACTACCATATTTTTCTTCAATCATAGGACCTATTAATAATATATATAAGAAATTATTTATAAAATGATTCCAATCTTTATGACCAAAGATATAAGTAAAGAATCTTAGATATGTTAAGGGATTTAATAAAGAACTACGATAACTAGAAAATAATGCTTTATTTAGTTTATCATTGCTAATATAATTTAGAATTAAAACAATTAAAGATATAAAAAAGTAAGATAAAATAACATAAGAGTTATATTGAAAATATTTTAAGTATTCCATCTTTATCACTCCATATTTATTATAGCATTTAAAATAAAAATAATGGAAGATAGTTCCATTATTTTAATAAATTATAAATTATATTAAATTCTTCAAGATGTGGTATTACTTTTTTATCATTATTTAACTCTTGTAATTCTTGTTTAGTATACCATTTAATTTCTGCTACTTCTTCTTTTTGAAGAGTTATTTCATTTAAATCAAGATCTGTATTTATTAAGTAGACATAAACAATTTCATTACTTAAGATGTCGTGATCTACAAATTTTTCTTTAAGAGTTGTTTGATATATAAAGTTGTAGTCTTCAGGATTTAAACCTAGTTCTTCAGATAGTTCTCTTTTGGCTGCAGTTAGAGGTTCTTCGCCACTACTAATATGACCACCAACAGAGATATCCCACATATTAGGAAATAAATTTTTCTCTGAACATCTTTTTTGTAATAAGATTTTTTTATTGTCTTTACTAATAAACCAGATATGAACAGATGAATGCCATATCCCTTTTTGATGAGCTTCTTTTTTGGTAATTATTTCACCGGTTTTCTTTCCAGTTTCAGGATTAATTACATCAATTAATTCTTCCATACTATTCTCCTTTATATTTACATAACTGGGATGGACGATGACCACCCGTTTTAATCATTTGATCTGTGATAATTAAACGATCAGCGATAACACGACGAAAGGCGGAATTAATTAATTTCGTATCAAGAATGATTTCATAGACTTGTTTTAATTCACCAATCGTAAAGTATTCAGGCATTAAATTAAAGACAATATCTGTCGTATTTACTTTATGACGTAAATCCATAAGGCCTTCAATAATTAATTTAGCATGATCAAATGATAAATCATTTTTTAAAGCTTGATAACTATATTGAGAAGCTTTTTGATCGATAATTGTTTTCTTTACTTGGTATTTAATTGTTTCTTGTTCACTGATTAAAGTTATTTCATAATTATTATCATTTGTATTTAAAGTAATATCGAACCAACAAGCTTCATTGTTTAATTCATCTTTAATTAGAGTTCGATCTATTAAAGCCATATAAGATACAGAAATAACTCGACCACGAGGATCACGATTTATTTCATCATTTATTTTTACTTGATTCAGATAGACATTACTTAAACCAGTTTCTTTTTTTAAGATTCTTTTAGTAGCTTCTTTACTGGTTTCATCTTCTAAAATGAAACCACCTGGTAAACACCATTTATCTTTAAAAGGTTCTTTAGTTCTTTTAACAAGTAATAAACTAAGATTTTTTTCTGGTAAAGCCCGAATGTTATCAACACGACTATTAATACCAAAGATTAATAAATCTGTTGTATAGGCAAAATTAAAATGTTCTTTCATAGTTCTCTATTTAACCTCATTCTTTTTTGATCAATTAAATTTCTTTTGATGATAGTTGGGACATCTCTTTCGGGAATATCAGTTTCGATATCACAACATGGGCATCTAAATGTATAGTAGTAATCAGTTTCACCAGATAAATCAGTAGAACTTGTTAAATAGATATCTTCTCTTTCAACTTCTAGTAAAGCTCCACATCCACCACCACCATTACCGATGCCAGTACATTTTTGTTTAATTGACCAACCTGGTCCTTCTTGCAATACTTTCATGTAATACCACCTCACATAGTTACATTTTAATACTAAGTAGTTATGTTTGTCAATAACTTAGTTACATTTTGTTACAAAGTTTTACAAATAATAAAAAAAGTACTATATAAGTACTTAGTTTTTAAAACTGGCATCTACATAATAGATTGGTCTTCCCTCTTCGAAATATCTTCTTTCAAAATCAGTCATGATATTAGGAATTGGATTCTCATCATGATGTAAATCTAAACTTACACGATCAAAGACATACCAATATTGTGATAAAGTTTGTAATGAATAAGCAAAGAAACCTTTATTATCAGTTTTTAAAATAATATGTTTATCACGTTTAAAAATCTTATCATATATTTTTAGATAATTAACATGCGTAAATCTTTTCTTTTCATCTATTCTTTTTGGCCATGGATCACAGAATGTTAAATAAATTGTATCGATTTCTTTACCAAAAATAGTATCTATTTCATGAGCATCATAATTTATTAATTTTAAATTAGGTAGTTGTTGGTTATTTAAACGATTAACAGCTTTAACCATTTGGGAATCAACGACTTCTAAACCGATAAAATTAATCTTAGGATATGTTTTAGCCATATTAATAATAAAATCACCACGACCCATACCTAACTCTAAATAGATGGGATTATTATTACCAAATAATTCATGCCATTTATTTTTATATTGAGTTGGATTATTAACAACATAAGGTGACCTACCAACTATTTTATCAGCATCTTTTATAACTTTATATTCCATAAGTTCACTTCCTATCGACAATTATAACATAAGACTTATAATTATTTAAATATTTCATCAATAACTGTACTATATATATTCTTAGCTTTCTCTTTACCATCCGGCATTAGTTCAATAAAGTTTTCCATCATAACACCACTATTTACTTCAAGAACTAATAATTCACCAGTTACTAGTTCAATAATATCAACACTAACAAAGTTTAAATCTAATTCATTAACTACTTTAGTAGCTAACTCTTGAATCTTCTTATTTAGTTTTTCATTATTACTATAAAATGGACGAGCTCCTTTAGATAAATTAAATTGCCAGTTATATTCATATTTTTCATTTACTGGTAGGACTTTATTTAAGTCTTCTTTTTTAGTTAGTTTATTAAAGTAATAAGGATTAAATTCACATAATAATTCATAAATAGTTTTAGTACCATCACCTATAATACATGGTTTTTCTTTACCATAGAATAATTTAACTTGTTTATTTAGAAGAATTGTACGATATTCATTTTTAATATCATAATATGGAGAGATACTAATTGAATAATGTTTAGATAATAGTTTATCAATATATATAAATAAATCTTCGATAGTAGTTGTATGATACATATCATTACCACAAGTACCAGTATTACTTTTAACGACCATATTATAGTTATATAGTTTAGCATATGACATTACTTCTTCTTTAGAATAATTCTTAAATAAAATATGATATTCAGCAACTGGAATATTTAAATATTTTAAAACATCATATAAAGCATATTTATCGTCACATATTTGACCTATTACATGATTATTTAAAGGAAATTTATAACCAATAATATATCTAGTTTTATTATCTTTTTGTAAGATCATAACCCAGTCTTTAGAAACATAATTTATTTTAATATTCTTTTCGGTACATATTTCATTTATTAATTTTTGCATTGGATTCATAATAGCACTTCCATTCATTAAAGCTTTTATATTGTAACATATAAAAACCTTGTTTCTCAATAGTAAGAAACAAGGTATTCCTCTTTTTATTTCTTTCTAAAATAAATAACAACGCCACCTATTACTAATAATAGTGATCCAGCTGCTAAACCAATATGTAGTAATATGTTATCTAAAGTATTAGGAACGCTTTCAACAATTGGAGCGGCTTTTACTTCAGACATAGTAAATAAAACGGCAAGTGTTAAAATAAATAATATTATTTGCTTTTTCATTTCTACTCTCCTTTTACCAATTGTTCTTAACTTGATTATAACTTTAAAAAATAAATAATTCAATATAGAACTTAGGTATTTAGGGGATTTAAGCTTGGATATTTAATTTTTCTAAAATAGCATGAGCGGCTTTTTTACCAGCTTCCATAGCTAGGATTACTGTAGCAGATCCAGTTACGGCATCACCACCAGCGTAGACTTTATCGTTATTAGTTACGCTTTCTGGAGCGATTATTAAGCCTTTTTCATCAGTATTGATATCACTACCATCAGTAGCGATTGGATTAGGCATTGTACCTAGAGCAACAACAATAGTATCACATGGTATTTCTTCAAATTTATCAGGTATTTCTTTAACGCCTCTTCGACCACTTTCATCTACATCAGTTAGTTCCATTAAAGCAACTTTTAAACCTTTAACATTATAGTTTTCATCAATGATAACTTCTTTAGGATTTTTAAGTAAATCAAAGATTATTCCTTCTTCGACGGCATGCTCGATTTCCATTTTACGAGCTGGTAATTCTTCCATTGTACGACGATAAACAATTGATACATTATAACCAATACGTTTTAAACTACGGGCAGCATCCATCGCAACATTACCACCACCAACTACTAAGGCTTTATGACCTTTTTTAATTGGGGTTTTAGCATCTTCTTCATAAGAACCCATTAAATTAATACGAGTTAGAATTTCGTTAGCAGAAAAGACACCATTAGCATTTTCATTAGGTATACCTAGGAATTTTGGTAAACCAGCTCCAGTAGCTATATAAACATAATCATAAGTATTCTCTAATTCTTCTAAAGTAATTGTTTTACCAATTATTGTATTAAGTAAGAAACGAGCACCTAGTTTTTTTAGATTTTCAACTTCGGTTTCAACTATTGTTTTAGGTAGACGGAATTCAGGAATACCATAAGTTAAAACACCACCGGCCTTATGTAAAGATTCATAGATAGTTACGTCTATACCTTCTTTTAATAATTCACCAGCACAAGTAAGACCACTAGGTCCAGAACCAACAATAGCAACTTTTTTACCTACTTTAGCTTTTTTAGTATTAACATTTAAATGATTAGCTAAAGCATAATCAGCAACATAACGTTCTAGAGAACCAATAGCTATCGCATCACCTTTAATACCTTTAACACACATTTGTTCACATTGTTTTTCTTGAGGACATACACGACCACAAATAGCCGGTAAAGATGATGAGTTTAAAATAATATTATAAGCTTCTTCTAAGTTATTTTCTTTAATAGCTTTAATAAACTTAGGAATTTCGATATTAACAGGACAACCTTTCATACAACGAGGATTAGCACATTGTAAACAACGATTAGCTTCTTTTAAAGCTTCTTCTTCATTATATCCTAAAGCTACTTCTGCAAAAGTATGAGATCTTTCATTAGGATCTAAATTACGCATTTTTACTTTTTCATCCATTATTTATCACCACAATTTCCA
>CANRKS010000005.1 GCA_947631285.1 uncultured Bacilli bacterium
TTTCTTAAGATATATGGATCCTCATAATGACTCTTCTTTTGCTTCACCTGAAGCCTTAAATTATTGGGGTAAAGTTGATTGGTATAATGGAGGAATGGAACATACAACTAGACATTTACTTTATGCTCGTTTCTGGAATCAATTTTTACACAATATTGGACTGGTTCCTAATAGTGAGCCAATTGATATAAGAGTATCTCACGGTATGATCTTAGGGGCCAATAATGAAAAAATGAGTAAGAGTAAAGGAAATGTTGTCAATCCTGATGACATTGTGAAAGAATATGGCGCTGATACTTTACGTTCTTACGAAATGTTTATTGGTGATTATGAAAAAGATGCGGCATGGAGTGTTGAATCATTAAGAGGCTGTAAAAGATTCTTAGATCGAGTAGAAAGATTAAAAACTAAAGTAAGAGATGAATCAGGATATACTGATGAAATTATAGTTAATAAAACCATCAAAAAAGTAACTAATGATTTAAGTAATATGAAGTATAATACGGTTATTTCTTCTCTAATGATTTTAACAGGTTTTTATGAAAAATGTGAGACGATAACTAAAGATGATTATCAAATATTACTAATTCTTTTAAATCCAATTGCACCTCATATTACGGAAGAGTTAAATGAACAAATTGGTTCAGAAAAGAAAATAGTTGAAATGAGTTGGCCAACTTATGATGAAGCTAAAACCATTGATGATGAAATAGAAATTGGTGTTCAAGTTAATGGTAAATTAAGAGCCTCAATTAAAATAGTTAAAGATTCTTTAGAAGATGAAGTTATTGCTAAAGCAATGGCTGAAGGAAATGTTCAAAACCATATCAAGGATAAAGAAATTGTTAAAACGATAGTTATTCCTAATCGGATTGTAAATATTGTTGTTAAATAATTAAGCATTAGAAAAAAGTCTAGTGCTTTTTATTTATTTAAAAATTAACAAAAAAGTCTTGCAAAAACAAATGTTTGTATATATAATTAAATTACCCTAACAAAAATCAAGGGTGAAAGAGGTGTTTTGGTAATGAAAAATGAAGTGATAAAAGAAAAAATTATTAAAATGATTTATGAGATCAGAGACAAACAAGTGATGTTAGATTTTGATATTGCTCACTTATATAAATGGGAAGTAAAAAGAATTGATGATTTAATAAAGAAAAATAATGATAAATTTTCTCATGAATTATGTTTTCGGCTTAATAATTTAGAGTATAACAAATTAAAATTCCAATCGGTATCTTCTATTTCTCTTACTGGAAGGCAAAGATTACCATATGCCTTAACGGAAAAAGGAATCTTAATGTTAGCAAGTCTGTTAAAAAATAAAGAAGCTATTGAGATCAGCTTAAAAATAATCGAAGCTTTTGTAACTAGGCAAAAATATTTTTCTAATGAGGTCCAATATTTAAGTGACTTAGTAATTAAGCATGATCAAGATATTAAATTATTACAAGAAGCATTTAATAAATTAGATCCAAAAGGAAAAGTTAATGAAATTTATTTTAAAGGGCAAATATATGATGCTTATTCTAAAATAGTAGATATTTTAAAACAAGGTAAAAGAGAAATTATAATTGTGGACGGTTATGCTGATAAACAAGTTTTAGACATGATAAGAGATTTAAAAGTAAAAGTAAAACTAATATGTAAGAAAAAGGGCCATTTAAAAAAATTAGATATAGATAAGTATAAAAAACAATACAATAACTTAGAAATAATTTATGATGATACTTTTCATGATCGCTATATTATTATCGACAAAGTAAAAATATACCATCTGGGGGCCTCTTTAAATCATGCTGGTCAAAAGACATTTAGCATTAATGTTCTAGAAGATAGAGAAATTAAAAAAGCTATTATTTCTAAATTAAAAAATAAATTACTTGTTAATAAAAAAACTTTCCATTATAATATATCATGAAAGGTGATTCTCATGGAAAATGTTACACTTTTACCAGCTGATCGTTACATTGTAATTAATAAAAGTATTTTATCAGATACCGATAGAAGTATTATTATGAGTTTATATGAACCTTTAATTGGTTCTTTAGGAGTGTCACTATACTTTACTTTATGGAATGATTTAAGCATTTCTAATTTAATGAGCAAAGATTTAATTCATCATCATTTGATGGTTACTCTAAAAAGTGATATTAGTAATATTAAGTTAGCAAGAGAGTCACTTGAAGCTTTTGGCTTGTTAAAAACGTATGTTAAAGAAGGAACAATAAATGATTATATTTACGAATTATATTCTCCTTTAACACCATCAGAATTTTTCAATCATCCTATTTTAAACATTGTTTTATATAATAATGTAGGGGAAAGAGAATATGAAAATTTAAAAAGTATATATAAAGTTCCCAAGATAGATTTAAAAGAATATACTGAAGTAACCAAAAAAATGGACGAAGTTTACGATACATCTAAATTTAATTTATCTTCAGATTTAGTAGATAAAAAAAGAGGCAGCATTACGACAAGCCCATCAAGAATAAATTTTGACGAAATTATTGCTAGTATTCCCAAAAGCATTATTAATGATAAAACTTTTAATAAAAAGACACGCGAATTGATAAATAATTTAGCTTTTATATATAATATAGATACTTTAAAAATGACGGAACTTATAAGAAGTGTCTTAAATGAATTTGGCAATATTGATAAAAACGGTTTAAGAATAATGGCCAGAAAAGATTATCAATTTAAAAATGGGGCCTTGCCAACATTAGTTTATCGAAGTCAACCAGAGTATTTAAAAAATCCTCTGGGAGATAATTCTAAAAGAGGAAGAATTATTCAAGTTTTTGAAAATACATCTCCTTATGATTTTTTAAGACATAAATATCATAATGTTAAACCGACAAGTCGTGATTTAAAATTACTTGAACATTTAATGATTGATTTAGATATGTCTCCTGCAGTGGTAAATGTTTTAATTGATTATGTCCTAAGAAAAAACAATAATAAGCTTACGAGTGGTTATGTTGATACAATCGCGGCCCAATGGAAAAGAGCCAATTTGAAAACCGCTAAAGAAGCGATGGAATTTGCGGAAAAAGAGCATCAAAGAAGTATTAAAAAAGCCCCGGTTGAAACTGTTAAAAAGGAAATAGTTAAGACCCCAATTTGGTTTAATCAAAAAATTGAAGAAGATGCTTTATCTAAAGAAGAAGAAGCTGAATTAAAAGATTTATTAAAGGAGTTTAATTAAGATGGAAATAAAAGTGGATAGTAAGAATGTCTTAAAAAATCAAGAGAAAGAATATTTAAAAGCAATGCAAAATGACGACTATAAAGCTTTAGTAAAAAAATTAAAAATTAAAGAAGACGATGCGCGCAAAAATACTATTAATTTAACTGATTCTTTAGAAGAACTAGCCAATTGCAAAAATTGTCATAATCTTTATGAATGCCAAAATAAAGTTAAAGGTTATGTCTATTTTCCTGAATTAAAAGAAAGTAATTTAGTGTTTTCTTACATTCCTTGTAAATATAAAAAGAAAGCTTTAAAAGATGCAAGGATGAAAAAAACTAGTCAAAATGTTTTGGAAAGTGCACGAATGAAAGATATCAAAATTACTAAAAGTAGAACAACAGTTATTAAATGGTTAAAAGATTATTATGATAATTTTGACCCTTTTAAAACATCTAAAGGTTTATATTTACATGGTAATTTTGGAACGGGAAAAACTTATTTAATCGCGGCTCTTTTAAATGAAATAAAAAATAAATATGGTGTGAGAGCAGAAATAACATATGTTCCAGAATTATTACGGAAATTAAAAGAAAATTTAAACTTAGTGGGGGATAAGTTATACGAGCTAGAGAATGTTGATCTTCTTCTTTTAGATGACATTGGTGCAGAAAAAGTAACGGAATGGGGAAGAGATGAAATACTAGGGACTATTTTGCAAACACGTATGAACAAGGGTATGCCAACATTTTTTACTTCAAATTTAACTATTAATGAATTAGAAAAAACTTTAAGTATTACTAAAGATAGTGAAGATGCTGTTAAAGCTAAAAGAATTATTGAAAGGATTAAATATTTGACGGAAGATATTGAACTTTTAGGCAATAACTATCGGGAGGAAAAATAGTGAATATTGGAATCGATATAGATGATACCTTGGCCGATACTTCAGGCTATCTAATTGATAAAGCCCTTAATTTTAGTCGTGATGTTTTGCATAAAGAACCCATAATTAATAAACATTATGGATTTCCTAAATGTTTGGGATGGAATGATGAAGAAGAAAAATTATTTTGTCATCAAATCTTAGATAACGAAATTTTAAATATTCCTGTTATGCCAAAAGCTAAATACTATTTAGAAAAATTAAAAGGACTGGGCTATAAACTCATTTTAATCACGGCGAGGGATACTAATCATTTAACAGACCCTTATAAAAAATGTGAACAATGGTTAGAAAAAAATGAGATACCTTATGATAAACTAATTGTAAATGCAAAATACAAAGGTCCAATTTGTGAACAAGAGCAAATAAATATTTTTATTGATGATTCGTTTCATCAATGTAGATTTGTTAGTAGCCATTTTAAGATTAAAGTTTTAATGATGGCAACAGCCAATAATAATATTGTCTCAAAAGATATTATTCGGGTAAATGATTGGGAAGAAATATATAAAACAATTACTCAAAGTTTTGGTGCCTAGCCAAAATTTTTTTTGAGAAGCAGAAAACATAAACAAAAGTTCGGTTTAATATTGACATTGCTAAAAAACTAAGGTAAAATTGAATTATCAGAGAGTGTAGAGGAGATAATAATGAAATCAAAAGATACAAAAGACGCAAAAAATACAGATAAAGCTCTAGAACAAGTGTTAAAAGATATTGAAAAACAATTTGGAGCAGGAGCGATAATGAAATTAGGGGCTGAAGATCATATTAAAATAGATGTTACTAGTTCAGGATCTATTGCTTTAGATATTGCTTTAGGTGTTGGTGGTTTTCCAAAGGGAAGAATAATTGAAATATATGGGCCAGAATCATCTGGTAAAACGACTATTGCATTACAAGCGATTGCAGAAGCTCAAAAAGCTGGAGGAAGAGCGGCCTTTATTGATGCTGAACATGCCTTAGATCCAGTTTATGCTAAGAGCCTAGGAGTAGATATTAATGAACTTTTACTTAGTCAACCTGATACAGGTGAGCAAGCATTAGAAATATGTGATGCCTTAGTTAAGAGTGAAGCGATTGACTTAGTTGTCATAGATTCAGTTGCGGCTTTAGTTCCCCAAGCTGAAATAGATGGCGAGATGGGAGATAGTCATGTTGGACTTCAAGCCCGTCTTATGTCGCAAGCCTTAAGAAAATTATCAGGAACATTAAATAAGACCAATACAACGGCAATTTTTATTAATCAGTTAAGAGAAAAAGTTGGAGTCTTATTTGGTAATCCAGAAACAACTCCGGGAGGAAGAGCCTTAAAATTTTACTCTACCGTTAGACTTGATATTCGAAGAGGAGAACAAATTAAACAAGGTGAGCAAGTAGTTGGAAATAGAACTAATATTAAAGTTGTTAAAAATAAAGTAGCGCCACCTTTTAAAACAGCCAGTGTAGATATTATGTACGGTGAAGGAATTAGCCGAGAAGGTGAATTAGTTGATATAGCTAGTGAAATAGGTATTATGGAAAAAAGTGGAGCTTGGTATTCTTATAATGGTGAAAAAGTTGGCCAAGGTAAAGAAAACGTTAAACTCTTCTTGCGAGAAAATGAAGATATAGCAAGAGAAATAGAAGTTAAAATTTATGATCACTATGGCTTTAGTATTCCTGATGAAAACACGAAAGAAGAGTAATCTTCTTTTTTACTTGCTAAATATTTTAATTGCGCTTATAATTAGATTATGGATAATTATAATTATATTTATTATATTTTATAAATTTTCTGTAAAAAAGTTAGAAATGGAGTGAGAGAATGGATAATGTAGCCGTTATCATCTTATTTCTATTTCTTGGAATATTTATTGGAGCCATAATTGTATTTTTAATTAATCATTTTAGAGGTGTAAGTGCTCAAATTAAAGCTAATAAATTATTAGAGGAAGCTAAAAGAGAAGCGGATAAGCATAAAAGAGATTCTCTTTTAGAACTAAAAGAAGAATCATATAAATTAAAACAACAAACTAATGAAGAAATTAAAGAGAGAAAGAAAGAAATTAAAGACAGTGAAGATCGTCTTATAAGTAGAGAAAATAACTTAGACAAAAGAGAAGAAATGTTACAAAAACGTGACATGGCTTTAGAAGAAAAAGAAAATAATTTGTTAGTTAAACAACAAAATTTGCAAGAAAAAGAAGATAAGATGGACAAACTTCTTAAAGAAGAAGTTGAGGAACTAGAAAAAATTTCTGGTTTAAGTAAAGATAAAGCCCATGATTTAATTATGGCTAGAGTTGAATCAGATATGGCTTTAGAAATCTCTGAATACATAAGAGATGAAGAGGAAAAAGCAAAAGTAATTGCTAATGATAAGGCAAAGCAATTAATTGTTAGCAGTATGGAAAGATATGCTGATGATGTAGTAGGAGTTCAAACAGTTTCTACTATAGATTTACCTAATGATGAAATGAAAGGCCGTTTAATTGGTCGAGAAGGAAGAAATATTAGAACTTTTGAATCTGTAACTGGAGTTGATTTAATTATTGATGATACCCCTGAGGCAATTGTTATTTCTTCATTTGATCCTTTAAGAAGAGAAATTGCTAAACAAACAATTGAAACATTAATTAAAGATGGTCGAATTCATCCAAGTAGAATTGAAGAAGTTTATGATAAAACTTGTAAGGATATAAACAATAAAATTACAGAACTTGGTAATAAAGCTATTACTAATCTAGGAATAGCTAAAATGGATGTTGAATTAATTAATTTAATTGGTAAATTAAATTTTCGAACTAGTTATGGACAAAATGCCCTACAACATTCAATTGAAGTAGCTAATTTGGCGGGTCTTATGGCTAGTGAACTTGGGGAAAACGTTACTTTAGCTAAAAGAGCAGGATTACTACATGACATTGGCAAAGCAATTGATTTTGAAGTGGAAGGCAGTCACGTTGAAATAGGAGAACAAATTGCTAAAAAGTATCATGAAGGAGATATAGTCCTTGATGCAATTACTTCTCACCATGGTGATAAAGAGGCTAAATCAGTTATTGCTGTTTTAGTTAGTGTTGCTGATACTCTATCTGCTGCTCGTCCTGGTGCCAGAAATGATTCAGTTGAAAATTATATTAAAAGATTAGAACAACTTGAAGAGATAGGTAATTCATTTGATGGCGTTGAGAAAGCTTACGCTATGCAAGCTGGAAGAGAAATTAGAGTTATGGTTAAGCCAGGTGAAATTGATGACGCTCAAAGTTATCGAATTGCAAGAGAAATGAAAGATAAGATTGAAGCAGAAATGCAATATCCAGGTACTATTAAAGTAACTGTAATAAGAGAGACAAGAGCTCAAGAAGAAGCAAAATAGCTTCTTTTTTTTGAAATTCACAACAAAATAATTTTTAAAAATTGACACTGGGGGGGGGTGTTGTATAATAACCATATAAGATAAGAAAGGTATTGTTAATAAAAAAAGTTATTAACAATAATATATGGTTATGAATGAAGAAAATAAGAGAAAAATATTAACAAGAAGTATTGTTGGCCTAACAATGATGCTATTTATTGCTATTGGGGCAACGTATACTTACTTTTCTATGACTTTAGGTGGCGAATCATCAACAACTACTGCAAATATTAGTACTGAAGAAAATAATGTAGTATCTTTATTAGGAGGAGATAATAATCTTCATATAATTGTTGATGCCAATGATATGTCTCAAAAAAATATTGGTAAAGAGTTTTATGCCACTAATGGTGAAAAAAATTATGTAACTAATGAAGAAGATCATACCATTAAGTTTGCAGAAATTTCTATGGTAGGTGAAATAACCGACTCTAATATTTGTACAGCTGATTTAAATGTAACTATAAGCGGAAAAATGCAAGCTAATTTGGTTAAAGGTGATACCTTGTTACATATAGAATCAGGAAATATAAATTATGATATTGACTTAACCGAAATTACAAATCCATACCCATTAGAATTTAAATTAACTAGTGCTAGTAATCCGATTAACGGCTATTTAAAATTAATAAATACTGAAAAAGATCAAAGTGATTTAGCAAGTGCCAATTTAAATGTTAATGTTAACATAACTAATTTAAAATGTGGTTTAAAAGGTATGAGTGCTCTGGCTTTATTTGAATCTAATTCTTCTAGTAAAACTTTTGAAACGAAAGAAGAACTTAAAAAAAGAAATGAAATGGTTGATTATTTTATGAACAACAATGAAGTCAATAATACTATTCATGAGGAAATATATGATACTCTTAGACGTTTTCAAGGTCAGGTAGAAAATGATGGCAAGGGAACAATAACTAATGATGTCGATAACTATTTGTGTTTTGGCATTGATGATCCTAAGGAATGTGTTAAAGATACCAATAAGTACTTATATCGTATTATAGGAGTTGATATAAAAACAAATGAAATAAAAGTAATTAAAAGAGAAGCTCTTAATTCTTCCTTAAAATGGGATTCTAGTTCTCCCGGAAAAACATGGCCTGATTCAGAAGTTAAAAATAAATTGAATGGTGACTCATTTTTAACTAATGCTAAAGATTATCCCTATATGCAAAGTGACATAAACACTGAAAGTACTTGGACAAAATTAATAACAGATCATAATTGGCAATATGGTGCGGTTGAAAATTATACTTCGCAAAAATCTTCTTTTGAACCAAAAGATACATCAATAGAAGTCTTTTTAAATGAAAAACAATATATAACTACAGGGAAATGGCGTGGAACTTTAACAGCTAAAATAGGTTTAATGTATATAAGTGATTATACTCTTTCAGGTGGTGATGGACTTCTATGCCATTATGTAACTCCTGATAGTGCATACACAGAATGTAAAAAAAGTTGGCTTCACATAAGTAACAATGATTCATTGGCATTATCAGGAGCTAATCCTCCTGAACAAAAAGATAGTATAATAGTTTGTATTCCTCCTAGTTCTGGCCAAAATAATTGTGCTTCTACCTGGGTGATAGCTGATAATGGATCAGTAACTGTTAATGGACTTGATCGTTACAGCTCGGCACGTCCAGTATTTTACCTAGACGCTGGAATTAAGTTAGAAGGCAAAGGTACATTGACCGAACCTTATTACATAACTAATGTAGATGAATTTAATTCATAATAAAAAGCCTCACGGGGCTTTTTTTAATCTTCTTTTTTATTTACTTCCATGATAACGGGAAGGATAATCGGCCTTCTTCCAGTTAACTCATTAATAAAAGGCAATAACTCTAATATAATTTGATTTTTTAAATCAGTATAATTATAAATAGATGACTTTAAGAAATTATTAACAATATCTCCAATTTTATGTTCTATCTTAGTCATTAGTTCTGGGTTTTCATTGACTAAAACAAATCCTCTTGCTGTTACATTTGGTTTTATTAATAATTTTCTAGTTAAAGTATTAATATTTAAAATAGTTATGAGAATACCATCTTGACTCATTAGTTTTCTATCTTTTATAACAACTGAACCAATATCTCCTACTCGGGAACCATCAACATAAACATCTCCGGCTTGAACATTGCCTCCTCTTGATACTTCACCATCTTTAAGTAAAATGACATCACCATTACTACAAATGAAAGTATTTTCTTCAGGTATACCGCATAATTTAGCAATGTTGGCATGTTGCTTAAGCATTCTAAATTCACCATGCATAGGCATAAAGTATTTAGGTTTAATAATGCGAAGCATCCATTTTAGTTCTTCTAATTTAGCATGTCCTGAAGTATGAATATCACTAAATTCAGAATTAGTAAAAACTCTAACTCCTTTTAAATATATTTTATTTATAATTCGGTTAATACTTTCAGCATTACCAGGAATTGGACTTGATGAGAAAATTACTAAATCATCAGGAAGTAAAGAAATTTGTTTATGAGTACCATTAGCAATTCTAGATAAAGCTGCTAGGGGTTCTCCTTGACTTCCGGTGCATAGAATACATAACTCATTTCTTTTTAGATTTTTCGCTTGATTATTATCTACAAAAATTGATTTATCATCAATTAAATTATTATTTAAAGCAAGTTCAATAGATGTTTCCATACTTCTACCAAAAACTAATATTTTTCGGTTGTATTTTTTACATGTTTCAACAATGTGTTTAACCCGGTAAATATTCGAAGCAAAAGTAGCAATGATAACTCTTCCTACATGACGACCAATAATATCATTTAAAGTTTCATCAACAACTGATTCACTATTAGAAAATCCAGTTGATAAGGCATTAGTAGAGTCACTAAGTAAAAGAGTAACTCCTTTTTGACCTAAATCAGCCATTTTATGAATATCAGCCATTGGCCCAATTGGAGTTAAATCAAATTTGAAATCTCCTGTTTCAAATATTACTCCATTTGGGGTATGAACAACTACCGCATAACTATCGGGAATAGAATGGGTTGTATTTACAAATTCTAATTCAAAATATTTTGTCTTAACTTTTAAATCTTTTGTGATAACTTCAATATTTTTATAGTTAATATTGCGTTCTTCAAGTTTTTTATCGATTAAATCTTTAGCAATTTTTGGCGCATAAATAATAGGAATATGAACTTGATTAAGTAAAAAAGGAATGCCTCCAATGTGATCTTCATGGCCATGGGTTATAAACAAGGCTTTTATTTTATTTTCATTTTCTTTTAAATAAGTTATATCTTGAATAACATAATCTACTCCTAAAAGCCCTACTTCCGGAAACATAACGCCCGCATCAATAATGATAATTTCATCATTATGAGTTACTACATACATATTTTTTCCAACTTCACCAAGTCCACCTAAAGCAACGATGGCAGTCGCGCACTTTTCTTTCATAATTTCCTTCTTTCTTTAAAAATAAAAAGTTTTTTAACTGGTATTAATTATATCTTAAATAAGTGAAAATGTCTACTATTTATGTAAAAAGTGTTTTAAATGATGTCAAATTTTGATATGATTAAAGAGGTGAAAAATATGGGACTATTCAATAAATTAAAGAATATAGTAAGTAAAAAGTCAGAAATAAAAGACGAAGAAGCAAAAGCTGAAATTAGAGAATATGATGAGGGATTAAAAAAGACACGTGAAGAATTTGTTTCCAAGTTAAATATTTTAGGTATTAAATATACTAAAGTATCCGAGGAATATTTTGAAGAATTAGAAAATATTTTAATCATGGCGGATATTGGCGTTAATACGGTGATGAAATTTATGGACAAACTAAGGGATCGGGTTAAACATGAAAATATTACAGATACAGCTTATTTAAAAGAAGTAATTGTTGATGAACTTCTAATTATTTATGTAGAAGGCGAAAATTTATCTGATAAGATTAAAATGAATGATAAAGGGCCAACTGTTATTCTAATGGTTGGAGTTAATGGCGTTGGGAAAACGACAACCATTGCTAAACTTGCCTATAAATATAAAAATGAAGGAAAAAAAGTAATGATGATTGCGGGGGATACTTTTAGAGCAGGAGCAGTTAACCAATTAGAGATATGGGCTGAAAGAACGGAATCTTTATTTTATGGTAAAGAGGGAAGTGATCCTGCTAGTGTCATTTATGATGGCCTTTTACAAGCTAAAGAAAAAGGTGTTGATATAGTTTTAATTGATACAGCGGGAAGACTTCAAAATAAGGTTAATCTAATGAAAGAATTAGAAAAAATTAATAAAGTAATTGCAGCACATATCGAGGGAGCTCCGCATGAAACTTTATTAGTAATTGATGCAGCTACGGGTCAAAATGGTATTATGCAAGCCAAAAGTTTTAAAGAAATTACTAACATTACCGGAATTGTTTTGACCAAATTAGATGGAACAGCTAAAGGGGGAATAGTATTAGCTATTAAAGAAGAAGTGAATTTACCAGTTAAATTTATTGGTTTAGGTGAAAAGATGACTGATTTAAAACCATTTGATATTGAAAACTATATTTATGGGTTATTTAAGGATTTAGTATGATGGATGAATTTGAATATTATAATGAATTATTTTTAACGTATAAAGATTTAATTAAAGAAAGTAATCGGGAAATTTTTGATTTATATTATGGTGAAAATTTAACAATGCAAGAAATTGCTGATTTAAAGGGGATTTCCAAAGCTAGAGTGGGAACAATTATTAAGAATGTTAAAAAAAACTTATTAGAATATGAGAATAAATTAAAAGTTGTTTTTAATAATATAAAATTAGAACATCTTTTAGAATTAGATGATCTTAAGCTAATAAAAAAAGAAATAAAAGAAATATTAAAAGGAGAATAATTTATGTTTGAATATATGGGAGACAGAATTAGTAAAGCAATTAAAAATATAAGAGGTATGGGCAGAATTACGGAAGAAAATATTAATGATGCCATGAAAGAAATTAGATTAGCTTTACTAGAGGCTGATGTTAACTATACAGTTGTTAAAGAATTTGTCGCAAAAGTTAAAGAAAAAGCTTTAGGACAAGATGTAGCTAAAAGTTTAAAACCTGATGAAGTATTTATTAAAATTGTTAAAGATGAATTAGTAGAGCTTTTAGGTGGGGAATATACTCCTTTAGAAGTAAAAGAAGATTTTATCGTTATTATGTTATGTGGTCTTCAAGGTAGTGGTAAAACAACTACAGCTGGAAAACTAGCCAATATTTTAAGAAAGAAATATAATCGGAAACCCCTTTTAATCGCGGGGGATATTTATCGTCCAGCTGCCATCCGTCAATTACAAGATATTGCTTCTTCTTTAAATATTCCTCTTTTTACTGAAGATAAAAAAGATGTCTTAGAAATTGTTAAAGATGGTATTAGTTATGCTAAGAGTGAAAAACTGGATTATGTCATTATCGATACCGCAGGGCGTCTGCAAATCGATGAAGAATTAATGAATGAATTAAAAGAAATTGAAAACAATGTTAAGTTAAACGAAACTTTATTAGTAATTGATGCGATGATGGGTCAAGATGCTATTAATGTTATTACAGGATTTAATGATAGTTTAAAACTATCAGGTTGTATTTTAACTAAAATGGACGGAGACACTAAAGGTGGGGTTGCTCTTTCTTTAAGACATCTTACCAATGTACCAATTAAATTTGTTGGAGATTCAGAAAAAATGGATGGTTTAAGTGAATTTTATCCAGTTAGAATGGCTGAAAGAATTTTAGACATGGGAGATATTTTATCAATTGCTGAAAAAGTAGAAGGAATTGTATCTGAAGATGAAGCCATTGAACAAGCTAAAAAGATGCAAAGAGGAACATTTGATTTAGAGGATTTTTTAACGACTTTTAAGCAAATAAAAAAATTAGGACCTTTAGAAAATATTATTAAAATGCTTCCTCAAGCAAGAAGCATGGGTTTAAACAATATTGCAATAGATCCTAAGGATATGGCTCATGTTGAAGCTATTATTTTATCAATGACGCCTTATGAAAGAAAACATCCTGAAGTATTAAAAGCTACTAGAAAGCAAAGAATTGCTAAAGGAAGTGGTCGTAGCGTTGAAGAAGTTAATCGTCTTTTAAAGCAATTTGAAATGATGAAAGAAATGATGAAGCAAATGAATAATGGAAAAATGAAATTACCTTTTTAACCCGTTTAAAATTTTGCTTGCATATAATATATAAATATGCTATATTATTAATGAACACGAAAGTGTTTTTTAATTGAAAAAAATTAGGAGGTTAAAATGGCTAAAGAAGTAAAAGAAAAGAAAGACAAGAAAGTTAAAAAGGTTGCAGAAAAGAAAACTAAAAAGGAAAGTTTTACTAAAGGAATTAAAAAAGAATTAAAATTAGTAAAATGGCCTAGTGCAAAAGAAATAATTAAATATACTATTGCGACCGTTATCTTTTGTGTTATTTTAGTAATATTCTTTGAAATCTTAAATATGATATTAGCTTATATAAAGGGGTTGTTTAATTAATGGACAAATTATGGTATGTTGTTAATACTTATTCTGGACATGAAAGTAAAGTAAAAGAAAAACTAGAAGCTAAAATAGAATCAATGGGAATGCAAGATTATATATTTCGAATTGTTATTCCGGAAACTAAAGAAGTTGAAGTAAAAGATGGTGTAAAAAAAGAAAAAATCAAAAAAATGTTTCCGGGTTATATTTTAGTTGAAATGATTATGTCTGATGAAGCTTGGTATATAGTAAGAAATACTCCTGGGGTAACAGGATTTATTGGATCAAGTGGAAAAGGAGCGAAACCAACACCATTACTTCCTCAAGAAATAGATCGTATTTTAGTTAATATGGGAATGAGTCGAGTTAACGTTGAAGATGACTTAAAAGTTGGTGATAATGTAAGTATTATTGATGGACCATTTAAAGGTATGATGGGTCGAGTTGATAATATTGATACAGAAAATAATCGTTTAAATATTATTATTGATTTATTTGGTCAAGAAACTAGTGTTGATGTTGAATTATTCCAAGTAAGTAAAAATTAAATAAATGAAGCTACCTTTTTAGGTAGCTTTTATAAATGTTTTAATAATTTCTTTTCTAAAATTACAATTAATTTATAAAGTAGATAAGATATTAAAGCAAGCAGAACAATTCCACTCATAACTAAGTTTAAATTAAAGACTTGTTTACCATACACAATTAAGTAACCAATACCTTGTTTACTAACTAAAAATTCTCCCATAATGACCCCGATTAAAGTTTGAGCTATTCCTAGTTTAAAAGATGCAATAATGGTTTGATAACTACTGGGAATAACTAAATTAAATAATATTTGTCTTTTATTAGCATGCATAGTTTTAAATAACTTTAAACGATATTCATCTGTTTGCAAAAAGCCATTATAAATTGTAATTACACTCACAATTAGATTAATTAATAAAGCCATTAAAATAATACTTTTAGTATTCGCACCACAAATGATAATAATTAAAGGCCCTAAGGCTACCTTAGGAAGACTATTTAACATAGTTAAAAAAGGGTCTACTATTTTTGCAACAAATTTAAATTCATAAAGAATAATAGCAATAATAAATCCTAAAGAAAGACCTATTATAAAAGAAATTAATACTTCTTTTAAAGTTATAAAGATATGAATAAAAAAATTATGATCTTTAATTAAACCTACTATTGTTGTTATAATTCTTGAAGGACTAGAATAAATAAAAGCACTTAAAATTCCAACATTAACTAATAGTTCCCATATTAAAAAGAAAGAAATAATAATTAAAAATTGCCATAGCATAATTTTTAACTTATTAATTTTAATTTTTTTAATAAATTTTTCTTGTTCAGGACTCATTATATTCTAAATCCTTCCAAATTAAATCAAAATATTGTTGATAAGCTTCGTCTTTTCTTCTTTCTAAAATGGAGACATTATTATTCATTTTAATGGGAATAATATTTTTTATAATGGCTGGTCTTTTAGATAAAACAATGACGCGGTCAGAAAAAGTAATGGCTTCTTCAATATTGTGAGTTACTAAAATAACTGTTTTATGTTCTTTTTTACATATTTGATAAACATCATCACTAATTAAAAGTCTTGCTTGTTGATCTAAGGCACAGAATGGTTCATCTAAAAGTAAAATATCTGGTTTAGTAGCTAGAGTTCTAATTAAAGCTAATCTCTGTTTCATTCCCCCTGATAAACTTTTAGGATAAGCATCTTTAAATTCTTTTAAGTTGTAAAGATCAAGTAAGTAAAGTACATATTCGATATTTTCTTTAGATAATTCATGATTAATTTTTAAACCTAAAATAGCATTTTCATATATGGTAAGCCAAGGAAGAAGGGCATCGCTTTGTAGCATATAAGCCATTTTTAATTTATCTTTTGCCTTTATATTTCCTTTATAATCTAAATCAAGTCCTGAAATAAGGGAAAGTAAAGTGGATTTTCCACATCCTGAAGGACCAACAATAGCAATTATCTCGCCTTCTTTAACTTCTAAATTAAAATTATTTAAAGCTTTTATTTCTCCTTCCTTGGTATGATAATTTTTAGTTAAGTTTTTTATTTCTAAGATATTATTCATAAAGATTATTAACCAAATCTTTATAGTAAACAGTCTTCGTAATTAAATTGTTTTCTTTTAATAAATCGATTAAAGTATTAAAAAATTCTTCTTCTACAAAAGGTGTTTTTAACCAAACATCAGCTTCTTTATATCTTTCAATCATAATAGCTAAATCTTCTTTACTAGTATCGGTGAATTGTTTAGCAATAACATCCGCAATAAAAGTACTATTATTATTTAAAGTAAAAGAAAGTCCTTTTTCAATTGCTTTAGTAAAGTTAGTTAGTAATTCTTTATTTTGTTCAATATAACTTTTACGAGCATAAAAGGCGGTATAAGGAAAATCTTCTGATGAAGCTCCAACACTGGTTACAACATAGCCATTATGGTTTTCTTCTAATTTCGAAGCTAGTGGTTCAAAAAGATTAACATAGTCGCCTTCGCCTCCAATAAAAGCTCCAGATAATTCCCCAAATTCAATTGAAGTATTTATTTTGACATCTTCTTTATTAATGCCTTCATTTTCTAAAGCTTTAAAGAAACTTAAACCAGGCATACCAGTGCTACGACCAATTAAAATTTCTTTTCCTTTTAGATCTTCCCATTTGAACTCTTTAGTATCTCTACTAAGAATAAATTGGCCATCTCTTTTAGTTAGGCCTGAAAACACTTGTAAGTAATCTTTTTCTCCCCCTAAATAAACATAAGCTGCTGACTCAGGTCCAGCAAGTCCAACTTCAGTATCTTTAGATAATAGGGAAGCTGCAACATTATCACTGCCACTTACAAGTAGTAAATCTATATCTATACCAGATTCTTTAAAATAACCATTTTCGATGGCTACATAAAAGGGAGTATAGAAAACACTGTGAGTTACTTCTGAAACTTTAATAGTTTCTAATTTTTTTTCATTCTTGGAATCTTTAAGAAATAAACCTCCAACTAAAATGATAATTATTAATCCTAAGATTCCACTTAAAACATATAAAATATTTTTTTTCACATAAACACTCCTCACACTATAATCTATTCGGGTAATCAAGTTTTGGTTAAGGCGGAAATGTTAGGGTTGCTGTTTTAAACTAATTAGTGTTATACTAATGATGTGTTTGATTTAGCCCGTTGGTGAAGTGGCTTAACACACTGCGTTCTCAGCGCAGCATTCACGGGTTCGAACCCCGTACGGGTTACCATTATGTTTAAAATTCCCCTAATTAAGGGGATTTTTAGATAAAATAAAAATTTTATAGTTACTAACTAAGAAAAAGCCGATACTATTTTTTAGCATCAGCTTTTTTTCTTAATTCCGTATTTAAAATTACTTTTCTTAGCCTAATAAAGTTTGGCGTAACTTCAACGAGTTCATCTTGATTAATATATTCTAAAGCATATTCTAAAGTAATAGGGCGAGGTCTTTTTAAAACAACTGTTTTGTCTGAAAAAGCCGCTCTTGTATTAGTAAGTTCTTTTCCTTTAACAATATTAATGGCCAAATCATTATCACGATTGCATTCACCAACAATCATTCCTTCATAAACTTCTGTATTAGGTTCAACAAACATTATTCCTCGATCTTCAAGCTGACCAATACCATATGCAGTTGCTTTACCAGTTTCACTAGATACTAAAACACCTAGTTTTCTTTCGCCAACGACAGCACTAGCTATTGGAGCATATTCTTTAAAAGAATGATTCATAATGCCATATCCTTTAGTAAGAGTCATAAAGTTAGTTGAAAAACCAATTAAGCCTCTTGAAGGAATAGTGTAAGTGATTCTTGTTAAATTTCCTAAATGAGTCATGTTATCCATGGAAGCTCCTCTAGTACTTAGTTCTTCAATAACACCACCCATATATTCATCTTCAACTTCAACTTGTAACTCTTCATATGGTTCACATTTAACCCCATCAATTTCTTTGATAATTACTTTTGGTTTTGATACTTGAAGTTCAAATCCCTCTCTTCGCATATTTTCAATTAAAATAGATAAGTGTAATTCTCCCCGGCCAGAGACTAAGAAGTTTTCTGAATCGAGTTGCTCAACTTTTAAACTAACATCTTTTTGCGTTTCCTTAATTAATCGTTCTTCAATTTTTCTAGAAGTTAAAAGTTTACCATCATTACCAGAGAAGGGAGAAGTGTTAACACCAAAAGTCATTTGTAAAGTTGGTTCATCAATGTGAATAATTGGTAATTTTTCATGGTTGCCAACTTCAGTAATTGTTTCGCCAACGGATATATCTTCAAGGCCCGCAATTGCGCAAATATCACCGGCTGTAACCTCTTCTACTTCTACTTTAGATAAGGCTGTGAATCCAAATAATTTTTGAATTCTAAAACTTTTTTCTGTTCCATCTAGTCTAAGGCAACTAACCATTTGACCGACTTTAATTTTACCATTAAAAACTCGGCCAATAGCAATTCTTCCTACATAATCATTATAGTCTAATAGAGCTGGTTGAAATTGGAATGGTTTATTAATATCTCCTGAAGGTTTATTAATTTCATTAACAATTAAATCTAAAATGCATTTAAAAGATTTCTCTTGAGTGCTTAAATCTGGATTAAGACTAGAGGTACCATTTAAAGCACTGGCATAAGCAACTTTAAAATCTAATTGTTCATCACTAGCTCCAAGGTCTAAGAATAAGCCAAGCACTTCATCAACAACTTCTTTAATTCTAGCGGTTGGTTTATCAACTTTATTAATAACAACAATGGGCTTTACGCCAGCATCAATCGCTTTCTTTAAAACAAATCTAGTTTGAGGCATTGGTCCTTCATAAGCATCTACGACTAAAATAACCCCATCAACCATTTTCATAATTCTTTCGACTTCTCCGCCAAAATCGGCATGTCCTGGCGTATCTAAGATATTTATTTTAACGCCATTATATATAATTGAAGTCGTTTTAGCTAAAATAGTAATACCTCTTTCTTTTTCAATAGCGTTAGAGTCCATTGAAAAATTGGCAGCATCTTGATTTTCTCTAAATGTTCCAACATATTTTAATATTTCATCAACCAAGGCTGTTTTACCATGGTCAACATGTGCAATGATTGCGACATTTCTAATTTCCATCTAAATCACCCGTTTAACCAAGATATTATAGCATTATAAATGGAGATATGTAAATGTCAAGTTTTAAAAAAAGAAAAAAATCTTACTTTTTTTAAATTTAGGAGTTGTCCTAAAAATAATAATGTGATAAACTTAAAATAAGGTGACGTAGATGATATCTGGTAAAACGTTAAAAAAGAACACAGCTATAATAGTTGGTTCAATTATTGCCTTAAGTTTATTAACGATGAATGTTTCATATTCTTCATTTTTTTCTGTGCAAACGCAAAATAACGTTCAAACAATATCTACTGGTACTTTAAAAGTTGAAGCTTCCGTAACTGGAGCGATTGAAAATACTGAAATTATGCCAGATACGACAGGATCTTATGAAAATATAACTAGTGAAGATGCTTCAACTAGAGGCGATGGTGCTGAGGTAACCGCTACTAATAAAATTACTTTAACTATTACCAATAAAAGTGATGTTAATGCTATATTTGGTGCTTCCATTAAAAGAACGTCAACAGATCCTTCTGCTAATGATGCTGATTTAGGAAATGTTATAATTGCTATTCAAAAAACTGGTACTGGTAAATGGATTAGATTTGGTGATCCAGAATCAGGACCTTTATATGTACCAATAACAAGTTTAACACCAGAGGAAAGTGATCCTTCTGCTTATCCAATCATTTACGATACTATTGCCAAAAAAGGTGATACAGATACTTCTCAAAGTTATGATATTTACGTATGGTTAGATAAAAATACTCCAGAAGATGAGCAAGGAAAGTCTTTAAATTTAAGTCTATCTGTTAAGAGTGCTCCTGAAAAAGGCCAAGGAGATAAAAACTCTATAGCGGCTCCTAGCTCAGCTGGTAATTAGGTGAGGGGGAATTAAAATGCCTGAAGATTATAATACAGATATAATTAATGAAGAAGAATTAAGAAAAAAGAGATTGTTAGCAATTGTTATAATGATTATTATCATGATTTTATGTTTAATCTTAATACTAACAACTTTTACGATGCAATTATTTGGTCGGGGTTGGCTTTCTGGAACAGGATACAACATCGATATTGACGGCGATAAGATTCCGGATCTTAATATTACTTATGGCAACTATAATAATGGTAAACCAGTATTTAATGTGGATTTAGATGGTGATGGAGTTGCTGATTTTAACTTAATTAATCAAGATACCGATGACGATGGTAAATGCGATTTAAACTGCGATACCAATGGTGATAATATTCCTGATTACAATATTGATTTAGATGGCGATGGCGTCCCTGATATAAACATTGATACTGATGGTGATAGGGAGCCGGATATAAATGTTGATACTAACAAAGATGGTATTCCTGACTATAACATTGATTTAGATGGTGATAATAAATGTGATGTCAACTGTGATACTGATGGCGATAAAAAGCCAGATAAAAATCTTGTTCATGACGCTAGTAATGGTAAAGATTGTGAATCTAATTGTGATGTAAACCATGATAACATTCCTGATTACAATGTTGATTTAAATGGCGATGGCAAATGTGATGTCAACTGTGATACTAATAACGATAAAAAACCAGATATAAATGTTGATACGGATGGTAACTGGGTTCCTGATTTAAATATTGATATTGATGGTGATGGTAAATGTGATGTTAACTGTGATACCAAAGATGAATCTGGTGGTAACAAAAAAGAGGTCTGCTTAGATACCAATGGTGATAAAAAGCCTGACATTTGTATCGAGGGTGATGGAAAACCAGATAAAAATGTTACTAATCAAGATTTAGATAATGATGGCAAATGTGATAAAAACTGCGATACTGACGGTGATAATTATCCTGATTTAAATGTCGATATTGATGATGATGGCAAATGCGATTTAAATTGCGATACCAATGGTGATGGTAAATGTGATTTAAATTGTGATACCGACAAGAATCAAAAGCCTGATTTGAATTTGGATCTTGATGGTGATGGTAAATGTGATGTCAATTGTGATACCGATGGTGATGGTATTCCTGATAAAAACAAATCAAATCAAGATACCGATGGGGATGGCAAATGTGATAAAAACTGCGATACCGATGGTGATGATATTCCAGATACCAATGTTGATCTTGATGATGATGGTAAATGTGATTTAAATTGTACTGATAAAGATGGTAAATGTGTTTTAAACTGTGATACCAATGGTGATAATATTCCAGATACTAATATTGATACTAATAAAGATGGTAAATGTGATTTAAATTGTGATACCAATGGTGATGGTAAATGTGATTTGAACTGCGATACCAATAAAGATGGCAAGTGCGATCTAAACTGTGATAATAATGGTGATGGCAAATGCGATTTATTCTGTGATACTAATAACGATGGCAAATGTGATTTAAATTGTCATGGCTATTGTGAGAAGGATTGTGATGATAACAACGATGGCATTTGTGATCGAAACTGCGATACGAATAAAGATGGTAAGTGTGATCTAAACTGTGATCCAAATAACACTGGTAAATGTCAAACTAATTGTGATACTAACAATGATAAAAAGTGTGATGTCAACTGTGACCTTGATGGCGATGATAAATGTGATCTAAACTGTGATCCAAATCATACTGGCAAGTGTCAAACTAACTGCGATACTGATGGCGATGGTAAATGTGATCTAAACTGTGATCCAAAACATACTGGTGAGTGTCAAACTAATTGTGATCTTGATGGCGATGGTAAATGTGATAAAGATTGCGATTATAATAAAGACGATAAATGTGACGCTAACTGTTATGAGGGTACCGATAAATGTAAAAAGAATTGTGATCTTGATAAAGACGGTGTTTGTGATAAGAATTGCTTCATTGGTGATGATTGTATTTTAAATTGTACGGATGAAAATGATAAATGTATTAAAAACTGTGATACTGATGATGATCATAAATGTGATCAAGATTGTTATGTTGGTGGAGAATGTGTTTTAAACTGTACAGATGAATCTGGTAAATGTGTTAAAAATTGTGATACCAATAAAGATGGCAAATGTGATCAAAACTGTTATGAAGGTGATCGATGCGTTTTAAACTGTACAGATGAATCTGGTAAATGTGTTAAAAACTGTGATACTAATAAAGATGGCAAATGTGATCAAAACTGTTATGAAGGTGATCGATGCGTCTTAAACTGTACCGACGATAAAGGTAATTGTAAAGAAAACTGTGATACTAATAACGATGGTATTTGTGATAAAGACTGTTATAATGAAAATCATGAATGTACTAAGAACTGTGATACTAACGGCGATGGTGAATGTGATAAAATGTGTGAAAGTGATGAAGATGTAAAAGCCTTAATGACTGTTGTTAGTGCTGAAAATGTAAGTTTATATATTAAGCCAACTGATATGACTATTGATAAAATAACTGATGGTAACTTTAAAGAAATTAAAAGTGAGAAACCTGGTAAGTTAGATATAAGTCTATTATCTGAGGCAGATATTACAAGATGTAAATATACTTTAATGTATGATTTAAAAGAAAATACTTTCTTAAAGAGCAAAGATCCATTAGGTAGAGAAGAATTATCATTAGTTCTTAATGGTTTTGATTCAACCGGAGCTCCTAAAACATATTCATTTGATATTACAAGTTTTTCTAGGGGTGAAAATGTTTTAGTTGAAGATGTATTAATTTTAAACGATGCTGCATCTAAAGTGGCTACTGTTCATTCTTGGACAATTGATTTAGTATTTAGAAATTATCTGGGATTTGATCAAACCTATAATGCTAATAAAAAGGCAAATATTGTTATTAAACTTAAAGGATCAGCTTTATGCGAAAGATTATATGAATAAAGATAGGAAAGCCTATCTTTTTTTTGATATTAATGTTAAAATTTAAGTGGTGATTAATTTGGTATTAGGGTTAATATTTTCATTTTTAACAGGTTTATTCTTTTTAATTGGTATTTTATTTTTTAAACATCAAAAATATCAAGAAAAAATATCTTTATTTATTTTTTCGTTAGCTTTTGTTGTAATGGCTGGGTTAATCTTTTTTGATTTATTACCGGAAATATTAGAAAGTCATAATATATATTTAATTATTCCTATATTAATTGGTTTTTCCACATTTATTTTTATTGATCATTTAATCCCTCATCACCATCATGAACATGAGCATTGTGATCAAAAAGATCATGAAGAACATTTAAATCATGTAGGTATTGTTACAATAATTGCTTTAGCTATTCACAATTTATTAGAGGGTCTCACCTTATATAACGTAACAGTGAATAATTATTTATCAGGTTTATTAATGATGATAAGTATATCTTTACACAATATTCCGTTAGGACTTCAAATTGGTAGTACTTTAAAAGATAAAAAATATAATTATATTCTTTTAGCTTTTTTATGTTTGAGTTCTTTTTTAGGGGCTTTAATTATGATTATATTTGGATCTTTAAATGAACTTTTAGTTAATATATTATTATCATTAACTTTTGGAATGCTAATTTATATTTTATTTTTTGAATTCTTTAATGAAATTAAAGCATCGTTAAAGAAAAAAGAAGTGATCTATGGTATAATTATAGGTGGAGTAATATTAATTATTACATTATTAGTATAGGTGATGAAATGAAAAAAGTATTAGTAACAGGGGCAGCTGGAAGTATAGGAATAAGTGTAATTAAATATTTATTGTTAGAGGGCAAATATGAAATAACGGCGCTTGATTTAAATAATAAAAGATCTTTAAAAAGATTAAAAAGATACCGCAATCGGATTAATATTATTTACGGGGATGTTTTAGATAGTACTTTAATGGAATCGCTCATAAAGGATCATAATTATATTATTCATTTAGCTGGTCTTATGCCTCCTTTAGGGGATTTTCATAAATCATTAGGAGAGCTAGTAGAATATAAGGGAACAGAAAATATTATTAAAGCGATTAAAGAAGTGAACCCTGAATGTTTTTTAATCTATGCTTCCACAACTTCTCTTTATGATTTCTCTTTAGGAGCTTCGGTAAAAGAAAAGGTAAGAGAAAGCGAATTAGATAATTATAGTTTAAATAAATATCAAGTTGAGAAGTTAATAAAAAATAATTTAAAAAATTATACTATTTTTCGATTACCTTTAGTGTTAAGCAACTTGAAAGATGAATCATTTATTTATAGCATCAAAAAGAATTTAGTTGTGGAAGTAACTACTAAGGAAGACGCAAGTTATGCTTTTGTTAAAGCTCTTAGTCATGTTGGTGAATTAAACAAAAAAATTTTTGATGTTGGTATGGGAGAAGAAGGTCGAGTTGTTTATAACGATATTTTAAAGAATATTTTAAAATATTATGGTTTGAGTTGGCGATATTTTCTATCAAGAGTTTTTTTAGAAAAGAAGCATAATAGTCCTATTTTAACTGATAGTGACGACTTAGATAACATATTACACTATCGAATGGATTCTTTATATAATTATTATCGTAGACTAAAAAATAAAAATAAAAAAAGAGCATTTCAAAAAGCCCTTGCCAAACCTTTAATATTATTAAAAAAATAGGGGTGATATAGTGACTGGACTAGTACTAGCTGGTGGAGGTGTAAAAGGCTCTTACCAAGTAGGAGCATACTTAGCCTTTAAAAAAAGTGGAATAAAATTAGATGGAGTAGTGGGTACTTCAATTGGATCTTTTAATGCGGCTTTAATCGCCAGTGGAAAAGAAGCCGAGTTATATGAATTTTGGAAAAATGTTGATGTTGGAAAATTATTAGACTTTAATACTAAATATACTGAAAGTGTTAATAATAAAGAATTTTTTAAAGAGTTTTTGTATGGTTTAGAACAAGTGACTTTAGTTATTAAAAATAAAGGAATTGACAATAAAAATTTGAAAAACATTTTAAAAGAAATGATTGATGAAGATAAAATTAGAAAAAGTAAAATGGACTATGGCCTTGTTACTGTTAGAGTTAATGATTTAAAACCTTTATATCTATTTAAAGAAGATATGCAAAAAGGAAAAATGACTGAATATATTTTAGCTAGTTGTAATTTGCCTTTATTTAAAATGGAAAAAATGATTGATGATAAATATTATTTTGATGGAGGATTTTATGATAATAATCCTATCAATATGTTATTAAATAAGGGATATGATAAAGTATATTCGGTGGAAGTCCATGGAATTGGCTTTAGTAGAAGGATAAAAGACAAAAGTAAAGTTGTTACCATAAGCCCTTCTAGAATGCTTGGTAGTATGTTAAATGTTAATAAAAATAAGATTAATGAAAATATTAAACTGGGTTATTATGATACTTTAAAGATATTAAAAAATTATGATGGATACAATTTTATCTTTAAAAAGTATAAAGATATTTGGTATAATACTTTAACAAGGCATGCAAATCCAGAATTATTAAAGAAAGTTAAAAGATTTTTTAATGCTGATTCAAATAAAGAATTGATTTTAAAAGCCTTGGAATATACTATGGTAAAAGAAGGTTTTACTTATTTTAATGTATATAGTTTATTTAAACAAATTAAATATGTTAAGAAAAATACAACTAATAAAAATTTTGTTTATGAATTTATAAGAAGTTGGAAATTATTATAGGAGGTTAAGATGGGAAGAGCATATGAAGTTAGAAAATATAGTATTCAAAAAACAGGAGCTGCTAGAGGTAAAATATATACAACTTTTGCTAAAGAAATTTATTTAGCAGCGAAGAAAGGATTACCTGATCCTGATGCTAATATTTCTTTAAAAAGAATTATTGAAAAAGCTAAAAAGCAACAAGTACCAAGTGATATTATTAATCGGGCAATTGAAAAAGCTAAAGGAGTAGGAGGCGAAGACTATTCTGAAGTTATATATGAAGGATTTGGACCAGGAGCATCTACTTTAATTATTAAATGCTTAACTGATAATGTTAATAGAACTGTGGGCGAAGTAAGAGCGGCTTTTAATAAGGTAGGTAAAAGTTTAGGAGTTACTAATTCTGTTTCTTATAATTATGATTATATTGGTGTTTTAACTTTTAAATATGATGAAGCAGATTCTTTATTTGAAGAATTACTTAATGAAGGAATAGACATTATTGATTTTGAAACATTAGATGGTGAAGTTACCATTACGATGAAACCAAATGATCATGATAAAGTAAAAGATGTAGTAGAAAAGGTTATTCCTAATGTTGATTATGAAATAGATCAAGTAGGTATGTTTCCTAAAGAAAAAATTATTTTAAGCGAGGAAGATACAGAAACATTTAAGAAACTTTATAATATGTTAGATGCTATTGATGATGTAACAGAAATTTATCATAATGTAGATATTGTATTATAGAAAATTATATATAGGAGGATTAGCAAAATGAAATGTTTTGAGGATTTAAAATGGCGCGGACTTATTAAAGATATTAGTACGGAAGAATTAGAAAAAAAGCTTAATGAAGAACAATTAACTTTTTACATTGGCACTGATCCAACGGCCGATTCAATGCATATTGGTCATTTTTCCTCATTTTTAATTGCTACGAGATTAGCTAAATATGGCCATAAACCTATTTTACTTATTGGGGGCGCTACGGGTTTAATTGGTGATCCTAAACCATCTTTAGAAAGACAAATGATTTCGAAAGAAGAAGTATTAAAAAATGTAGATGGACTTACGAAGCAAGCTAAAGAAATATTTGGTTTTGAAGTAGTTAATAATTATGATTGGACTAAAGATTTAAGTGTTTTAGATTTTTTAAGAGATTATGGTAAATATATTAATGTTAATTATATGTTAGATAAGGATATCATTAATCGGAGATTAGAATCAGGAATTACTTTTTGTGAATTTGCTTATACCATATTACAAGGAATGGATTTTGTAGAACTTTATAAAAGTAAGGGAGTTACTCTTCAAGTAGCGGGTTCTGATCAATGGGGTAATATTACGACCGGGATAGAATTAGCTAGGAAAAAGTATGATGTAGAACTTTATGGAATGACAATGCCTCTCGTTTTAGATGCTAATGGAGTTAAATTTGGCAAAACAGAAGGTAATGCTTTATGGCTTGATAAAAACAAAACATCAAGTTATGAATTATATCAATATTTAATTAATACTAGTGATGAAGTAGTAATTGATTATTTGAAAAGATTAACATTTTTATCAAAAGAAGAAATTCAAGAAATTGAATTAAAGCATAAAAAGGCTCCTGAGTTACGGTTGGCTCAAGAATTATTAGCGCAAGAAATTATAACATTCTTACATGGAGAAGAAGAATTTAATAAAGCTAAAATGATGAGTAAAGCTTTATTTAGTGAAGATATAACTAAATTAAAAGCTGAAGATATTTTAACTAATTTTAAAGATATGGAAAAAATAATTTTAAAAGATGAAATGACTTTAGAAGATTTATTAGTTCAAGGAAATATTTGCAGTAGTAAAAGAGAAGCTAGAGAATTAATTAGTGGTAATGCAATTAGTTTAAATAATAAAAAAATAGTTAATAATATGTATTTAGTAACTAAAGATAACGCTATTGATAAAAAAGTTTATCTAATAAAAAAAGGGAAGAAAAAATATTATTTAGGAATATACGATGAATAAGGGCATCAAAAAAATGATGCTTTTTTATTAATAAAATTAGGTTTATTAATAAAAGTTTAAGTGATATAATTATAATATGAAAAAGATATGGATATTATTTGTTTTAATTTTATTACCATTTAGGGTATGGGCTTTAGAACTTACAGATCTTCATTCGCAAACAGTATTATTATATGACTTAGACAATGAAGAAATTATTTATGAAAAAAATAGTAATGCAGAAGTCAATATTGCTAGTTTAACTAAAATAATGACCACTATTGTGGCTATTGAAAATATTTCTAACTTAGATGAAAAAGTAACTATTACTAGTGATATTTTAAAAGAAATTCCCAAAGATGCATCAGTTGCCGGTTTAAAAAATAATGATGAAGTAACTTACTTAGATTTATTGTATGCTTCTATTTTACCGAGTGGGGCAGATGCCACAACAGCTTTAGCTCATTATATTGCTGGCAGTTCTGAAAATTTTGTTAATTTAATGAATGAAAAAGCTAGCGAATTAGGGCTTACAAATACTCATTTTGTCAATGTAACGGGTTATGATGCTGCTAATCATCATAGTACGGCGCAAGAGGTTTTAAAAATATTGTTGTATTCGTTAAAAAATGATTTATTTTCTACCATTTATAAAACTAAAGAATATACATTAAGTAATGGCTTGGTAATTAAAACAACGCTAGATTATTATAATCCAAGTGGAATGTATGATTTATCAAAAATAATAGGTAGTAAAACAGGTTATACTGATGATGCCGGTTTATGTATGGCTTCAATGATAGAAATTGAAGGTAAAAAATTTATTTTAATTACTTTAGGAGCTTCAAAAGATGCAATATCTCCGGATAATGTAGAAGATGCTGTAACTGTTATGAGTTATATTCAACATAATTATAAAAATGTTATATTGTTTAAAAAAGGAGCAACTCTTTTAGAACTTCCTGTTAAGTATGCTAATATCAGCTCCTATAAAGTTAAAGCTAAAGATGATATTACTTATTTTACTAATAACTATACCGATACAAATATTAAATATACTTTTGATGGAGTCGATAATTTAAGTTACAATAATAAAAAAGGTGATAAAATAGGGACAATTAATATTACTTATCAAAATGAAACCTTTAGTCAAGATGTTTATTTAGATACTGATATTAAAATGTCAGTTATTAAATATTTATTAACAAGTCCTATCTGTATAATAATTTATACTTCTTTAATAGCTTTAGTTGGATTTATGGTAATGATTTTAAAAAAGAAGAGAAGAAAACATTATCGTAGACATGCTTAAAAAAAGATTAGTTGAAAAAGAGACTGCTGAAAAAGTAGACAAAGATTACTGTAAAAAACGACAGTAGTCTTTTAATTTGGTATAATATATGTATAA
>CANRKS010000006.1 GCA_947631285.1 uncultured Bacilli bacterium
CCCCAATTTATCTATATAGTCGGTTTTATATGAATAACTTACCTTACTAGGTATTTATATTATATCATGGATATTTTTAATAATACATACTTTTACTTAAATTTAACACATTTATTATCTACTTTTTGAATATTCACTAGATATATTAGCATAATTGATTTGTAAAGCTTGTAAAATATCCTCCCTTTTATAGCCTTCTTTAATTAATTCATCAACCGTTGTACTGATCTCTCTTAAAGGCCTTTTTTTATTGTTATCTATTAACGATAAGACATAATTTTGTAAACTTTCTAAAGTTAAATCATATTCTTTTTCTTTATATCGTTCAAATATTTTAATATCTCCTCCTATTTTTTTACTTGGAAAATAAATAAAAGGATTGAGGATATGTACTTCATATATTTTATCATTATGTTTTATTAAAACTTTCAGATCATATGTTAAATCTTCTTCCCTATTTTTAACCATTTTCATATATCCCAATAAAACTCTATATAAAATAACAGTATGTTCATATATATTTTTATCTTCATATGAATAAGTTTTAAAATCATAGGGAAGTATTTTAAACAAATTATTAAACCATTGCGTAAATTCACTAGATAAAATATAAGCATAATTAGGGCTATAATATCGAAATTTTTTAACTTTTTCTAAATATTCTTCCCTTTCATATGTTTTACTTAAATTATTTAAATCTTTTAAATCAAGATCCATTTTATTTTTCCTATTATCTTTTATTAATTTGTTCTTTTATTTCTTCATTTGCGAGAGAAGCATAATTTACTTGTAAGAGATTAAGGATTTCATTAATATCTAATCCTCTATTTTTTAAAGTCTCTATGGCTTTAGTTATTTCATCTTTTTTACTTTTCTTATCACATAAAGTATCCATAACAAACGTAATTACATTATCAAGAAGAATAACTTCTCTAATATATAAATTACTCTTTTTAAAATCTTCTGGACCTTTTAAAGATAATTCTATTTCAAAAGGATTAAGGGCTTTTTGAGAATTACTATCATAGACAAATTTATTAGTTAAAAGGCCAACATTACCATGATAGCTAATAATAATTGTTCTTTCAGCGGTAAGATTACTTCCTTTTTTATAATGATAAGGGCTTTCAATATTTAATTTAGCCATATAATCCTCTAAAACAGTTAATAGTAATGAGGCATTATCTTTGGTATCTTTACTTTTAGGAAAAGTCATACTAGTTGCACTTTCAATAAGCCAACTCATATAATCTTCACTTAAAAAGCGTTCATATTCTTGATATCTTTTTTCTTCTTCTAAATGAACTTTTCTTAATTCAGTTTGTAATTTTTCTTCTTGTTTTTGGATTGCTTTTAATGTTTTCATAAATCTTTCCTTTCCAAATACGGGTATTATTATAGCTTAAAAAAAGGAAAGAAGCAACTTCTACTTTTTCCCTTTTCCTTTTTTCTTATTTATTAAATAATTTTTTTTCATATTTCTTTTAATAAAAATACCAATAACTGTTACCATAATAATAATAGATATAATAAATATAATTAAAAGTATTCTTAAAAGTAAATTATTTTTAGCTAAGGCTTTTTCTTCTTCGGCATTTAATTTATTAACTATTATTTTATAAGTACTACTACTTTTGCCAGTCTCAGTAACTTTAATAAAAATTTCATTTAAACCTTCTTTTAAATCAGTATTACCACTAATGGTTATATCGGCTGTTTTAGATGACTTTGCTAAAATATCTAAGTTTACTACGTTATTACCAACCGTTAAATTATAAGTATACTTATCTTTTTCAAAATTTTCTTGTAATTTATAATCTTTTACTTTTAAATCATCTAAGATACTAGAACCATTTAATTTAGTTACTTCAATTGTATATTCTAAAGTATCTTTATTTTCGGCAGTGACACTTATGACATAAACGGAAACGCCACTGGCGAGTTTATGGAGACCTAAGCCGTTAATTTTTGCCCCTTCTTGATTAGGATCTCCCATTATATTTATTTCTTCGACATCTTCATTTACTTCTAAGGAATATCTATAAGTTCCACTATTAAAGGGAGGTGTTAAATTATAATTTTCAATATTAAGACTTTTTAGGGTATTATCATTGCTGGCATCTTCTCTTATCACCTTTATTTTATAAGTTGTCGTTGTGCTATCTGAGGCCGTTACTAAAATATCAAAAACATTTTCTCCTACTTCTAAATATCTTCTTCCTAAACCATTAATGGTAGCTTGTGGATTATTAGCCACAGCAATAATATTTACTTTATCAATTTTATATGGAACAGTGACACTATATTCTAAGTTTTGGGGATTAAAAGTTTTACTAATATCAATTTCTTCTAAATTTAAAGATTTTAAAGATGAATCACTTGATACGACATCTAAAGATAAAACAGCAGGACAGGTAGCTACAATAGAACCATTTTTTAAAAAGGTAATGGTCGTTCTTATTAGAGCATTACCATATTTTATGGGACTAATAATTCCTTCTTTAGATACAGTAGCAATACTATTATTAAACGAATAAAAATCCGCTGTATATTCATAATTGGTGTTAATCGATATAAAAGCTTTTTCATTCATTCCAATTTTATCTTTATCTAAGTTTATTTCTGCTTGATAAAGATTACCAGCACTACAAGTAACTCCTAAAACTACTTGAGGTATTAATAAAAGACAACTTAGCATTACGCCTAGGAAATATTTTTTCATCACACTCTACTCCTATTTTTCTAAAAACATTATATCATACGTTATTAAATTAATAAATATTCATTTAAAAAATGGCCGAAGCCATTATTAGTTATTTTATTATTATATATTATTTATAATATAAGGGTGATTAAGAGTACCAATACCAGACAATTTTAATCCTTTTTTTAGATAGAAGACTGGTCTAATGGAGTATGATGAAATAATTTCTAAATCTTTTACTGAACCTGTACTATAAATTGCCCAGGCTTTAGTATTTAAAGTCCTTGACATTGTCCATTCCTCAGAAGAAGGTGCACCCTTATTAGAAGTACTTAAGTCTATAGTGTCATTATTGCTTAAGTGTAACCAACTTTTTTTACAATTTTGATGATAACTTGATGAGGCATTGTAATAACATCTTAATTGTTTATCATAATCATATTCGTTAGCTGTTCCCGCCAAGTAATATTCACTTACATACATAAGCCCTATTTTGGTGTTTTTTAATATCCCGTGATTGGAACCAGTTTCTAAAGCTTCTTTTTCATTTTGAAAAGCATTTATACTAGTTGTATCAGAAGCAATTCCTGAAGTACCAGAATCTAATACACCATATTTCCAATCATGATACTCAATTAGTTTTTCCCAATTATCATTTTGCATATAAGGATAATCTAAAGTATTTGTTAGAAAATAATTATCGTTTAATTTACTTTGTAAATCGGCCTCAGCCCAGTTTAGAGTAATATTTTCAGAGCTATGCCAAGCATATGGCGTATCTAAGGCTTCTCTTTTGATTAATTTAATTTGATCATTGGTTGTATCAATTCCAATAATCCGATACATATATTTATCAGTGTTATTTAAGCATTCATCTTCTTTTTGAGTACCGAAACAAATATAATTATTTACATCATTAATTATTTTTGAGCCGGTAGTTTCTACTTGTCCATAGAAACGTCTTAAAGTATCTTCTCTTTTATTCATATACTCTTCCGTTTCTAATTCTTTACTGGCTAGGATTACATCTTTAGCTTCATATATAGGATTAGAGGGTTCTTTAATTATATAAGGATTAGCTAAACTACCATCGCCATCTATTATTTTTATATTTTGGGTTAAATAAAAGACAGGCCTAACAGAATTATTATAAGTTAAAAATTGAAAAAATACACCATTACCCCCACTATACCATGCGTCTGTATCGCTATACCTTGTCATCGTCCATTCATCAGAATCAGGAGCAGCCTTTTTAGAACTACTTAAAGCTTCTGTATCATTGTTGTATAAATATAACCAACTTTTCTTACAAGATTCTATGTCACTACCACCATACATGCATTTTAATATATCATCGTCATTATTAGTAGTTCCTGATAAGTAATAATCACTAGCGTACATAAGCCCAATTTTTGTGTTTTCTAAAGTATTATTCCAGGCTTCTTTTTCAATTTGAAATGCTTGTGTGCTTGTTGTATTTTCATTAAAGCTTGATATATCCCCATATCCCCAATCATGAAAAGCTATTATGCTTGTCCAATTACTTTCGATGCTATCATCACTTTGCAGATATGGATATTCATTAATATTTGTTAAAAAATAACTACCATTTAAATTATTTTGAAGATTAGATTTTTCCCATGTTATATTGTCAGCATTATGCCAAGCATAAGCAGTATTTAAAGCTTCTCTTTTAATTATTTTCAATTCATTTGTTTCAGTATCTATCCCAATAATACGATAAAGATATTTGTCCGTATCATTTTTACATTCTTCTTTATTACTAATACCAAAACAGATATAGTTGTTTACATCACTTAATATTTTATTTCCGCTTACTTCTGCTTGCCCTTGAAATCTTCTTAAGGTGTCATTTCTAGCTGCCATGTGATCTTTAGATTCTAAATATGGATTTGTTGAGAGTACTTTTAAAGCATTTCCATTATTTACTCCACATACTAAATTATCTACTGTTATCGTAATATTTAATGTTTTACCTGCTAGGTATGATTGATCTATTTCTGTATTATTTACTTTTAAATATCCTGTTATTGATGCTTCAGCACTTTCACTGACACTTAACTCTACTTCTATCTCTTTTGTTACTGAATCAGGTAATTCTTCCGTTAGTAAATCATATAAGTCTACTGTTTCTTCTGTTTTGCCAGAAGTAATATATAATATAGCATCTCCTTTTTGTAATACTTTACCCATAGAATCTTCATTTGTATCCATTGTGATTGTTACTTTAGCTGTACAATCACTTGCTTCTTTATTCGTTCTCGTTATGGTGGCAAATGTTAAGGTACCATCTTCTTCAGTTAATTTATAGTTTTCACTATCTACAGTTGTAGCATAATATGCTTTATTTGGATTATTTTTTGCCATATCAGATACTGTTAAATTGATATGCATATTATTTACTCCTTGCTTAATTGTTACAACATCAGCATTACCAGTTTCAATATCGACATTTGTGTTGGTGACGTCTCCACTTACATTTAAAGAAAAGAAGGCATAAGTTGCCCCAACGACAGCGATTACTAATGTTATGACTGCTACTAAAGTGCCAATTAATAATTTACTTTTATTTTCTTCCTACATTTTACTACTCCTTTTATAGTTATTATGTTTAATTTATGAAATAATTATTACATGCCTAAATGTGATATCGATATGATATCTAATTTGATTATAATATAAGATCTTTTGTTATTCAATTACAATGATATCAATTTGACATCTTTAAAAGGAAGAAATTATTTATTTTATATATAATAAAAAAAGCATTTACTTATGCTTCGTAAACGCTTACTTTCTTTTTACTTCTACCCAATCTTTCGTATTTGACAACACCATCTATTTTACTAAATAAAGTATGATCTTTACCCATTCCTACATTAGTGCCTGGATAAATTTTAGTACCTCTTTGACGATAGATAATTGAACCAGCTGTACAAATTTGACCATCTGCAAGTTTAGCTCCTAATCTACGTCCACGAGAATCACGACCATTATCAGTAGATGATTGTCCTTTTTTATGGGCAAATCTTTGAATATCTAACTTAATAAATAACATAGTTTACTCTCCTTTACTAATTTTTATATTTTTAGGATATTGCTTTTGTAAATCTTCTAATAAAGTTACCATATTATTAATTAATTTTTGCGTTATATCATCATTTTGGAAAATGTTTATTTGCATAAGATCCTTTTGATCTTTATATTTAATGGCTTCTTTATTAAAATTTAAGATAGCATTTATTGTTGTATAAACAATACAAGAAACGCTAGCGCAAACAATATCATTACCATATGTATCATAATTAGCATGACCTTTAATTATAATACTATTTTCTTTTAAATTTACTTTAATCATAATTATTTGTTAATTTTTGTAACCACTAATTTAGTATATGGTTGACGATGACCTTGTTTTTTACGATATTTCTTTTTAGGTCTATATTTGAAAACAATAATTTTTTTATCTTTACCTTGTTTTTCTACTTTACATTCAACAGATGCTCCTTTAACCGTTGGATTACCAGCTTTACCATCAACGAATAAAACTTCATCAAATTTAACAGTTGATCCAACTTTAGCATCTAGTTTTTCTACATAGATAACATCATTTTCTGCTACATAATATTGTTTTCCACCAGTTACAAATACAGCTTTCATTTCATACCTCCTTATTTATTTTTTTAAGTCGCGCCCTTAAGGTGCTAAATAAATAGTCTTATAACCTTTTTAGTGCGGTTTTTTCCGAAATGACTTAAACGTGTTAATTTTATCAAATATTAGGTCTTTTGTCAAATAATTGGGCTATTTTTTGCTTTTCGTTTATATAATGATTATCTTCTTTAAAATAATGATAGACATTCTTTTTTAAATCTTTAAGATTTTTAGTATGATTATCAATTTTATGATACTCTAAATCATATAAATATCTTTCTAATAAAAAACGATTTTGATAATATTTATAATTTTGTAAATATCCAACTATTTTATAGATTAAGAAAGATATTATAAAATAATTATCTAATTTCCAAATATAATTTAAAATAGTAAAAATTATAATGCTTATTAAAGATAGATAAAAATTTAAATAATAAGCTTGATGATAAGAAAAACATTTTTCTAATAAAAGATGACTTATTTTACTACCATCTAGAGGAATAATAGGTATTAAGTTAAAAATAATAATCATAAAATTATAGTATATAAGCAAATGATAAGTTAAAGTATTAAAGCTATTTTTAAATAAGCTTAAAATTAGGATTAATGCCAACTGCATTATAATACCCCCAAGGGCAATTAATAAATCTTTATTAATATTATTATTAATCTTTTCATTAAAAGTTGTAAATCCTCCAAATGGAAGTAATTCTATTTGAATTAAATCATATTTAAATAGTTTAATAAATAAAATATGTCCAAATTCATGGATAAGACAAATACTCATAATTATTAAAATATTTTTTAAATAACCACATAAAAAACAAATAAGAATGAATAGATAAGTATAATTACTTATTTTAAACTTGTTTAAGATATTCTTCATAAGATATATAATTTTTATCTTTTTCTAATACTAAATATAAATGATCTTCTGCACATTCCCCGATTAAAGCTTCTTTTTCTAAATAATCATATAAGTTAATATTAGTATTACTTACTCCTCCATACCAATAATCGATACCATCATTTCCTTGAATAATAACGGTATTTCCGTATCCTTCTTTAGGGCCAATAAAGACGACGATGCCTCCACTTAATAAAGATACTGGACTATTTTTTTCTGTTTTAAATTTAACGCCATCTAAATATTTTTCATAAGTTAAAGTTTTTAAATCATTATTTTCCATAACCATTGTACTATCTTCTTTGGGATTAGGAATAATTTTTCCTAAAGTATTTTGGTACCATTTATTAATTTGGGTAAACTTTAAAGAATCTTGAAAAACATATTCCGAAACATATAATTTATTACTGGCACTTAATTTAATATATATACAAATACTAATTACTAAAATAATACTTAAGAGAACTCTCGTAATAAGACCTCTTAAATACTTAATTAATTTATCTTCTTGCTTCTTTTTTATAGTACTATGACTTTTATGACTTACCTTCATCCATTCATCCATCTTATTCACCATTAAAATATATGCAAAATCTTATTGGGTTATGATATTCTTTTTATGATAAGCTAAAAGATAGAAAATTAAATTAATTAATAAGTTACTACCAATGGATAAAAGAATATGATAAATACTATTTAAATTAAAAAGATTAGAAAGAATAATATAGGAAATAAAATTAAAAAGTAAAAAGAAAGAATAAACCCAAAAATTATTTTTATTTAAATTATTAAATATTTGATTCATGATATACATTAAAGATAAGATGATAAGATTAAATAAATAGGTATTAAAGACGATAAGATCTAAGATTAAACCTACTAGTAAATAATATTTATATGATTTATTATAAAGATAGATAAGAAAAAATAATGAAGTGTAAGGTGAATAATTAGTAATAATTATATCTAACAAAATTAATAAATAAATCATATTGACTCCTTCATGACCGTAACATATAGTAAATCTTTAATCTTTAGCTGATATGATACTTCAATTTTAACTTCAATATTTTTACGATCTAAAGTAATATTTTTAACGGTGCCAATATAAATATTTTCTTTTATTTTACCAATTCCTGAAGTATAAATATCATCACCAATTTGAATAGAATTATCTTTAGGAATATTTCTAACTATTAATTTCCCATCTTCATATTCTATAATACCTACTTGATCTTTAATTTTAACAGATATTTTACTATCTTTATTAGTTAGTAATCTTACTTTACTAGTATTTTTATCGACCTTGGAAATTACCCCAACTAAGGTATTATCATAGATAACAGGATTATCTTTTAATTCTAAATCTTTACCACCTCTAATGGTTATTTCGTTTAAATAATTATAGATATCTTTATAAATAATATAAGTATTAATATAATCACTTTCATATATCACATTAATATTACTAAATTCTAATAATTTATTATAATCACTTTCTATGATAGCGCATTTAGTGGGGGTATATACATTATCTTTAATCGTAAACATTTTATAAAGAGGATCTTTTAATAAAAATAAAAGAAATAATATTAAAAACAAATAATTTTCTTTTAAAAACTTTTTCATAAAATGATACTTTCTATATATCGATCTAAAATACCTTGATTAACTTTATCATAGACTTTTTCATCATTAGTATTAGCAAGTATTTTTTCCCAATTATCAAGTTCATTATAAAAATTACTATTAGTATTAATTGTTTTTAATAAAATATCTATATCTTTTCCTTCAAAATAGACAACCATTTTATTAACAATATCAATATCTTTATAAATACCAGAATAAACTTTGTATAAATTATTTTCTTTTAAAATAATACTTGATGGCAAGTTGTTAGCTACTCCTTGGGCTTGTTCTTCTTCATTATAAGTTCCTATTTCAAAAGCATAAACCATATATTCTTTTCCTTTAAAAAAATTTTTATTTAATATGACATGGGTGAATAAAATTCCTAAAGATATCCAGATAAGAATAATTATAATTGTTTTTTTCATTTATTATCACCATATCTTTACTATATCACACTTCTTAAAAGAAAATTGTCGAATTAAAGATCTAAAAGTTAAATTTTAAAAAAAGGAATTAAACTTCTTCAAGTTTAACTCCCACTACTTTACTAATACCCGCATTTTGCATAGTAATGCCATATAAAACGTCAGCATATTCCATCATTCTTTTTTTATGGGTAATTAAGATATATTGACTATCTTGTTTCTTTTTATTTAAATATTCCCCGAATAGATCAACATTAACTTCATCTAAAGCCGCCTCTACTTCATCTAAAACAATGAATGGAACAGGACTTACGTTTAAAATGGCAAAAAGAAGACAAATAGCAGTTAAAGCTTTTTCTCCCCCCGATAAACTTTGGGTATTATGCATTTTTTTGCCTGGAGGAATAATGATCATATCAATTCCTGTATTTAGATAATCATCTGGATTAGTAAGTTCTAATCTTCCTTCCCCACCTTGGAACATTATTCTAAATACTTTACTAAATTCTTGAGCTACTTTAGTAAAAGTTTCTTTAAATTTAGTAGTCATAATATTATCCATATCACTAATGATATTTAATAATCCTTCTATAGATGTTTCTAAATCTGTTCTTTGATTAGTTAAAAATTCATAACGTTTACTAATTCTTTCGGCTTCCGCAATACTTCCGGTATTAACTTCTCCTAAAGCTTTAAGTTCTCTTTTTAACTTCTCTACTTCCCTTCGGGCTAAGTCTTCTTCAATTTCTAATTCATAATTATTCTTGGCATATTCATAAGTAAGTCCATAATCTTCATTTAAGTTAAGAAGTAAAGTATCTAACTTAACATTTAATTTGGCTATGTTTATATTAACTTCACTTAAGTTATTAGCTACTTCTTTATATTGAGCATTTAAAGCATTATTTTTAAGTTCTAATTCTCTTAAATCATCATTGAGACTACTTTTCTTTATCTTATCTTCATTAATCGTAGCTTCTAATTTTTCTTTTTCAATTTCTAAGATATTTAATTTTTCCATTAATTCGGCTAACTTTTTATCTAAGCTCTTTTCTTTTAAATTATTAAGACCGTTAAGATCATTTTTAACTATTTTAAGTCTTTCTTCCAGTCCGTCTAAAACTTTAAGCTCACTATTTTTTTGCGCATTTAAATTAATTATTTGTTCTTCTTTTTTATGAACTTTATCACTTATAAGAATGTAATCATTATTAATATTCTTTAAATCATTTTCTAAAGAAGTAATTTTTCTTTGACATTCTTCTAAGGCCATTAAATTATTATCTAAATCTTTTTGTAAATTAAGAGCATTATTTTTAAAGGTAGATCCCCCTTGAATAGATCCTCCCGCATAAATAATACTACCATCTAATGAGACAACGCGGAAGCGATATTCCATTATTTTAGCAATTAAATTCATGGCATCGATATCTTTTGCAACAATAATATTACCCATTTGATTTTCCATAATATTTTGATAGATAAAATCATATTTAACAAGATCAGATAAGATCCCTATATAACCATTAATCTTTTTTAATCTTTCCTTAGTATCTTCATCAATATAACGTGATTTAATAATATTAAGAGGTAAGAATGTTGCTCTTCCTAGTTTGTTATCTTTTAAGTAGTTTATTGCTTCTTTAGCACTATTTTCATTATCGACAACTAAAAAGTTTAAATTATTACCTAAAGAAGTGGAAATGGCTAATTCATACTTAGAAGGAATATCTAGCATATTACCAATTGTATTATGAATACCTTTAAGACGAGGATTATTTAAAATGTTTCTAATACTTTGCGGTAATTTTTCATTATTAGCAATATTAGTTCTTAAAATATCAATTTTATTTTCTAAAATATTTTTTTCTTTTAATAAATCTTCTAAATCATTATTATAAGTATTTTTTCTTAAATTAATATTTTGATATTCACTATTTAAATTATTATTTAAAGCCATTTGCTCATTGATATTTTTATTTAAATTATCAATATCATTATTTTTTAAGTCAATATTTTTAATTAAATTTAATTCTTCTTCTTTTAAATTAAGTAAATTATTTTTAACTTTATCATCACTATATTCATATTTAGTTCTCTCAATAGTAATCCTTTTTTCGCTATCTAAAAGAGATATCTCTTCCGTTAAATTTAACAATTTTTGAGAATTTTTATTTATTTCATCATCAAGTTTATAAAGATCTAATTTTATTTTTTCTTCTTCATCATCATTAACAACTTTTTGCATGTTTTCTAGTTTTTCTTCTAATTCATCATGCTTTTTTTCATTATCTAAATATTCTTTATGTAAATCGGTAATATCTTTAGTAATTAAAGATATTTCCTTCTTTTTTAAATTTTCTTTAATATCTAAATATTTTTGGGCAATAATAGCTTCTTTTTGCAATGGTTCTAAAGTAGTTTGTAATTCTGAAATTACTAAATTGATACTAGCTAAATTATCTTTAGTTTTATCTAATTTTTTTAATGATTCTTCTTTTCTTTTTTTGTATTTTAAGACTCCAGCTGCCCCTTCAAAAATAACTCTTCTTTCCTGAGGCTTATAATTGACAACATCCGTAACGGTACCTTGGGAAATAATATTAAAGGCATTACTTGAGGCTCCTGAATCAATAAACAAATCGGTAATGTCTTTAAGCCTTACTTTAGTATTATTTAAATAATATTCATTTTCCCCAGTTTTATAGACACATCTTTTTACTTCAACTTCTAGAAAAGGAGTATTTAAATAATGATCATGATTATCAAAAGTTAAAATCACTGCAGCTTTATTCATAGCTTCCTTCGCACTGGAACCACTAAAAATAACATCACTCATGGTTGATCCTCCCCGAAGTGATTTTAATGATTGTTCACCTAAAACCCATTTGATGGCATCAACAATATTACTTTTACCACTTCCATTGGGACCAACAATGGCCGTTATTCCTTTGTTAAGCTCAAATACGGTTTTATTAGCAAATGATTTGAATCCTTCAATTTTAATACTTTTTAAATACATATAAATCCCTACTTTGCTGATTTTTTATAAGCATCGAAAGCAGCATGTTGTTCGGCTTCTTTCTTGCTTTTACCAATCCCCCGCCCATAAATAATATCATCAATTGTAACGATTACTTCAAATGTTTTATTATGAGCTTCTCCACTTTCTTTGACTAAAACATATTCTAAAGATTTTTTATCAGTTTGAACCCATTCTTGAAGTAAAGTTTTATAATCGCCAAAAAAGACAAAATCTTTTTCAATATAAGGGACAATTATTTGATAGATATAATTCTTAGCAAAATCATAACCAAATGATAGGTAAACAGCCCCCAAAAGGCTTTCAAAAACATCGGCGATAATAGTGTCATTGACATTACCTTCTTGGCCATGGCCTACTTTAATGAATGGAACAATTCCCATTTCTTTCGCATAATAGGAAAGGGCTTGTTCACAAACAAAACTGGCTCTTTTTTTAGTCATTTCGCCTTCTTTATAATTCGTCTTTTTATAAAAGTATTCACTAGTTATAAGCTCTAAGACAGCATCTCCTAAAAACTCTAAGCGTTCATAATTTTGAGCCTTTTTATGTTCATTAGAATAGCTACTATGGGTAAAAGCTTCTTCTAATAATTCTTTATCTATTTTTTCTAAATGATATTTTTTTAGGAATTCCATAGTCACCACCATAATAAGATTATATCATAAAATTAAAAAAACAGATACTTATATCTGTTTAATTAATAAGTTAAACTAATTTCTTTATTAATATGTCTCTTACCATATTTGGATTAGCTTTACCTTTAGTTTCTTTCATAACTTGACCAACAAAATATTGAAATAAATTTGTTTTGCCATTTTTATATTCCTCTATTTGTTTTTTATTATTCTCTAATATTTGCGTAATTATATCTTCTAAAACTTTTTCATCTGATAATTGCGCTGTTTTTTCTAGATAAGTTTTAGGCTCTTTTTTTTCTAAAAGGGCTTTATTAAAGATTTCTTTGGCTTGCTTAGATGAAATATTTCCTTTTTCTAACTCTTCAATAATTTGTTTTAATAATTTAGGAGTTAAGTAAAATTCTTTTATAGTAAGGCCTTCTTTATTTAAATAAGCAATGATTTGAACGATTAAATAATTAGCTACCGTTTTAGGAGGCATTCCTAAAGAGATACATTCTTCAAAATAAAGAGCGTAATCTTTTTCTTTAATAATTATATTGGCATCATACTCAGATAAACCAAATTCATTTATATATTTTTGCTTTCTCTCTCTTGGCAAAATAGGGATATCTTTTTTAATCTCTTCTAACCAAGAAGCCTCAATTTTTAATTTAGGAATATTTGGCTCAACAAAATATTTATAATCAATGGCATCTACTTTACCCCTCATTCTAATCGTTGTGCCACTTTCTTCATCAAATCGTCTTGTTTCTTGTTCTACTTCATCATATTTTCCCGCCTCTTTAAGTTCACTTTGTCTTTTTATTTCATAAAGAATAGCTTTTTCGACATTAGAAAATGAATTGACATTCTTAATTTCTACTTTAGTTCCAAGCTGAGTATCCTTTTCATCCATAATAGAAACATTGACATCACATCTAATTTGTCCTTTTTTGGTATCAGCTTCCGAAACATCACAATATTGATAAATGCGTCGCATATATTCTAAAAAGGCTACGGCTTCTTGCGCTGAATTAAAACAAGGTTCTGTTACTAGTTCTAGTAAAGGAACACCAGAACGATTATAATCAATTAAAGAAATTGTACTATAATGGTCTAAACTAGCACTATCTTCTTCTAGATGAATATCGTGAATTAAAACTTCTTTTTCATGTCCCTCGACATCAATTATAATTTTTCCGTTAGTTCCTACGGGAGCATGCATTTGGGTAATTTGATATCCTTTAGGAAGATCAGGATAATAATAATTTTTACGATCAAAATATATATATTCTGGTTGTTTACAATTTAAGACTAAAGACATAAGTAGAGATTTACGAATGCATTCTAAATTAACCGTAGGAAGTGTTCCGGGAAAAGCCATATCAAGAGGTCTAATATTAGCATTAGGATTATCATTATAAGAATTCTCCGCATTTGAAAATACTTTAGATTGGCTTTTCATTTCACAATGCATTTCAAGGCCAATAACGGCTTTATACTTACTCATAAGGACCCTCCTTTATAATGGGAGCAACTTGATTTTTATAAGGCATTTTACTTTCTAGAGCATAAGCTATATTTAAGATGTTTGCATCATCAAAACACTTACCCGTTATATTAATACCAACCGGTAAATTATTAATAAACCCATTAGGAATCGTAATAGAAGGGAATCCACCAAAATTACCAATTTGTAAATGTTCTTCCAGATTAGTTGTATTATCATTCGTAATTTCTTCTTTATGTCCATCAATATAAGGAGCCGGCCCTGTACTAACTGGCATAATTAAGCCATCATATTTTTGAAATAATTCATTCATTTTATCTACGATTAATCTTCTTACTCTTTGAGCATTAACAAAATATTTTTCTTGATTTTCTTTTTGTAAAGCATAAGAGCCAATAACAAATCTTCTTTTAATTAATGAAGAAAATCCTTTCGTTCGATGATCTTTAATCATTTCATAGATGTTTTTACCCTCTCCTCTTGGGCCAAAAATAATTCCGGTTAAATTTGACATATTACTTGTTGCTTCCGCACATGATAAACATTGATAAACACTAAAAATAGCATTAACTAAAGTTCTATCAATACTCTCTTCCTTAATCGTAACGCCTTCTTCTTTTAATAAATCTAAAGTTTTATAAAAATTATCAAGGTGTTCCTTTAATTCATTTGATGCATCAGGATAATTTTCTAAATTAACTATTTCTTTAATATAGAAAAGTTTTTTCCCCTTTACCTTACCATCTAAGGAAGCAAATAAATGAATATTTTGAGAATCCCAACTGGTTAAATCATTTTCATCTTGACCTTTCATGGCATCTACGACTAAAGCCGCATCTTTAACAGAACGAGTTAGGCAACCACAATGATCTAATGATGAAGCAAAAGGAAATAAACCATAACGGCTAATCATACCATAAGTTGGTTTATAGCCGACAATACCACAAAAAGCTGCGGGCTTTCGAATTGAATCTCCTGTATCACTTCCTAAAGCAAAAGGATATACTCCTGCGGCTACGGAAGCTGCACTTCCAGAAGAAGATCCACCGGCCATTCTTTTTAAATCCCAAGGGTTTAAAATATTACCCGTATGAGCTGTTGTTCCACTTCCTCCCATCCCAAATTCATCTAAAGCTGTTTTGCCAATCGGCACTAAATTATGTCGTTCTAAATTTTTAACGGCGGTGGCGGTAAAAAAAGGAACATAATCTTTTAAAGTATTTGATGACCCCGTTGAAAGAATGCCTTTAGTTGAATAATTATCTTTTATACCATAAGGTATACCAGAAAGTAAATCATCATTTACCTCTTTTCCGGTTGCGTCATCTAAAATAGTGACAAATGCGTTACATTTATCTTGAATAAAATGGGCTTTTTTTAAAGAATCTTTAACTAATTCATCGCTTGTAACTTCTTTATTTTTAAGCATTTCATGTAATTCTTCAATTGTTTTTATATAATTCATTTAGTCACCTCCAACTACTTTTGGAACTTTTACTTCCCTTCCTTCATAAGCATCACAATTAGCTAAAAGATCGCTAATATCTACGCTTTCTTCTTTCGCATCTTCTCTGGGCGTATAAGTACTTGAAGGAAGAGCGTGGGTCATTGGTTCAACAGATGATATGGAAGGAATTTTGGTAATCAATTCCATCGTTTCATCAATAACATTAAATTCATTTAAAATGAGTTCGTTTTCTTCCCTTGTAAGACCAATTAAAAGTTTATCCGCTAACTCATCGACTAATTCTTTGGTAAAATTATGCATAATGCACCTCTAATAATCACAAGACTTCGGCGTTCTTGGATAAGGAATGACATCTCTTATATTATCTACCCCAGTTAGATAAATTAAAAGACGTTCAAATCCCATTCCAAAACCAGAATGGACACATCCGCCAAATTTTCTTAAATTTAAATACCATTCCATTCCCGTTGTCTCCATCTTTAATTCTTTCATTCTAGCAATTAATTTATTATAGTCTTCTTCTCTTTGCGAACCACCCATTAATTCTCCTGCCCCAGGAACTTCTAAATCAACGGCAGCAACAGTTTTTTGATCAGGATTTAATTTCATATAGAAGGCTTTTATATCTTTAGGCCAATTTTTAATAAAAACAGGACCATTAAAATATTCCGTGATATATTTTTCATGCTCTTTAGCAATATCTTCCCCATATTCAGGAGGAAATTCCCAATTTACTTTAGCTTCTTTTAATATTGTAATGACATCTTTATGGTCAATTCTGGTAAATTTACTATTAATTAATTTTTCTAATTTTTCTTTTAAACCATGTTCAACAAAACTATCAAAAAATTGAATTTCTTTAGGAGCATTATCTAAAACGTATTTGACAACATATTTTAGCATATCTTCCATGATATCCATATCTCCATCTAAATCACAAAAGGCTATTTCTGGTTCAATCATCCAAAATTCCGAAGCATGGGTTTTCGTATTAGAATTCTCTGCTCTAAAAGTAGGCCCAAAAGTATAAGTTTTCTTATAAGCTAAGGCAAATGTTTCTGCCTCTAATTGGCCACTTACAGTTAAATTAGTCATTTTGCCAAAAAAGTCTTTTGAATAATCAACTTCTCCTTTTATTTTATCTAAAGGAATTGTAGTAACTTGAAACATTTCGCCAGCACCTTCACAATCACTTGATGTAATTAAAGGAGCATGAAAATAAACATAGCCTCTTTCTTGAAAGTATTTATGAATGGCATATGCCGCGATGCTTCTTACCCGAAATACGGCTTGAAATAAATTAGTTCTAGGCCGAAGATAAGCTTGCTCTCTTAAAAATTCTCGTGTATGTCTTTTGGGTTGAATAGGATAATCTTCAGGACAATTTCCTAATAAAGTAATATTATTAGCTTGCATTTCTACTTCTTGATTACCTTTAGATGATACGATCTTTCCCGTAACCGAAATAGCACAACCAACTAATAATTTTTGAATTTCGGAAAAATTTTTTAAACTTTCATCATAAACAACTTGTAAGTGTTCTTGCGTAGTACCATCAGAAAAATCAATAAAACCAAAAGTTTTTTGATCTCGATGATTTTTAATCCAACCATTTATAGTCACTTCTTTGTTTAGATAATTTTTAGTATCTAAAAATAGGTCTCTTAAATCCATATTTTATTCTCCTTAATCTCTTACTTTAATATGAAGTTCTCGTAATTGCTTTTCATCTAAAGTATTTGGACTACCCATAAGTAAATCCATTCCTGATACATTTGGTGGGAATACTTGAACCTCTCTTAAGTTTTCTTCTTCAGTTAAAAGCATAATTATTCGATCAATTCCTGGAGCCATTCCTGCATGAGGAGGAGCTCCAAATTGGAAAGCGGTATAAAGACTTCTAAATTTATTTTTAATTACTTCTTCATCGTAACCCGCTAGTTGAAAAGCTTTTTTCATAATCTCAATGTCGTGATTTCTAACGGCCCCACTAGCCATTTCACAACCATTACAAACGAAATCATATTGATAAGCAACGATGCTTTCAATATCATTTCCATTTAAAGCATCTAGTCCCCCTTTAGGCATACTAAATGGATTATGGCCAAAATCCCATTTTTTATCTTCTTCATTATATTCATACATAGGGAAATCATTTATAATACAAAAAGCAAATTTGTTTTGATCAATTAAATCTAGCTCTTTTCCTAGTTCATTTCTTAAAAGACCAGCGACTTTTATTATTTCTTTTCCTCCTGCAAGGATAAAGATGACATTTCCTTTTTTAATATTTAATTTAAGCATTAAATTATTTATTTCTTCTTCTTTTAAAAATTTACTAATTGTTGATTTTAATTCTTCCCCATCATATTTAAGATAAGAAAGACCTAAAGCTCCTTTTTCCTTGGCAAATTCTTCCATTTTTTTATACCATGAATTAGGTTTGTCACAATTATCTACTTTAATAGCTAAAACTTTTTTCCCTCTAAAACCATTAAAGTCGCTATTCATAAAGATTTCACTTATATCTTCAATAATAAGAGGATTACGTAAATCAGGTTTATCAGAACCATATTTAGCCATCGCTTCTTTATAGGGAATTCTTCTAAAAGGAGGGGTAGATACTTCTTTATGAGAAAAATGGGTAAAGGTATCATAGAATACTTTTTCACCAACTTGATAGACATCTTCTTCGGTAGCAAAACTCATTTCCAAATCTAATTGATAAAATTCTAAAGTTCGATCACTTCGACAATCTTCATCCCGAAAACAAGGGGCAATTTGAAAATAGCGGTCAAAACCAGAAACCATAAGCAGCTGCTTATAAATTTGGGGTGCTTGCGGTAAAGCATAGAATTTGCCTTTATAATTACGAGATGGGATGACAAAATCACGAGCTCCTTCAGGACTACTGGCGGTAATTATTGGGGTCGCAATTTCCATAAAATTAAGCTCTTTCATCGTTTTACGTAAAAAGTCAATGACATCTACTCTAAATTTAATTTTATCATGAACTAAGCTATTCCTTAAATCAAGATAACGATATTTAAGACGGGTTTCTTCAGATGCATCTTTACTTCTATTTATTTCAAATGGTAAAACATTAAGACATTTACCTAAAATGGTCATTTCTTCTAAAACAATTTCAATTTCACCTGTTTTCATTTTAGGATTAATATCACTTCTTTTGCGAACCGTTCCCGTTATGGTTGCTGTGCTTTCTTTAGTAATATCATCAAAAAGATGAACATCTTCACTAATTATTTGTACTATTCCCGTTTCATCTCTTAAAGTGACGAACACTAAACTGCCTAAATTACGGATAGAATTAATCCAACCTGCTACTCTAACTTTTTTACCAATATCATCTTTAGTAACTAAACCACAATAATGGCTTCGATAAATATTTTCCATAAATCCTCCTTATAAGTTGCCAATAATGTATTCTACTATTTCGGAAATATCAACTTTTTCTTCTTCTTTAGTAGCATTATCTTTAACATTTACTAATCCTTTTTTTAAATCTTCATTATTTAAAATAATGAGTAATTTAGCTTGTAAGCGATCAGCTTCTTTAAATTGTCCTTTTAAGCCTTTATTAAGAGTATCTGTTTCCACGATAACTCCATTTAATCTTAAATTTTGCACAATATCTATTGCATGTAATTTTTCCTCTTCTGATACATACATTACATAGACTTCAATTTGTCTTTTAATATCTTTATATAAATCCATTGTTTTTAAAATAGCAATAATTCGATCTAATCCACAGGCAAAACCAATCCCATAACTATCTGGACCATCTAATTCTTTAATTAATTTATTATAACGGCCCCCTCCCCCTAAAACACTTTGTTGGGTATCATTATGATCAAGAGAGACAATTTCAAAAACGGTATGATCATAATAATCAAGACCTCTTACTATTTTGGGATTAACTTCATAATCAATTTCTAATATATCTAAATATTTTAAAACAGTTTCAAATCTTTTACGACTTTCTTCATTTAAATAATCAATTGTTTTAGGAGCTTTTTTTAAAATCTCATTTGTAGCATCAGTCTTGCAATCTAAAATTCTTAAAGGATTGGTTTTAAATCTTTCCTTACAATCATCACATAAAAGATCAAGATGTGGTTCTAAATATTTTACTAAAGCTTCTTTATAGTTTTGCCTTGATTCTTCATCTCCTAAAGAGTTGATATTAACTTGTAAATTCTCAATATGAAGAGATTCCAAAATTTTATATTGTAAGCTTATTACTTCTGCATCTATTATTGGATCATTACTACCAAGTACTTCAACGCCAAATTGAGTAAATTCTCTTAAACGACCGTTTTGAGGCCTTTCATAACGGTACATTGTGCCATTATAGTAATATTTTTTAATATCGGGAAGATGATAGCATTTATTTTCAATAAAAGAACGAATTACGCCCGCGGTTCCTTCTGGTCTTAAAGTAAGAGAACGATCTGCCTTATCTTTAAAATCATAAGTTTCTTTTTTGACAATGTCAGATGTCTCTCCGACACTGCGATGAAATAATTCACTAGCTTCGAAAATAGGCGTTCTAATATATTCATAATTATAAGTTCTCATCATTGTATTTACTACATCATTAACATATTCCCATAAAAGAGAATCATCACCGGTAATATCAATACATCCTTTTGGTTTAGTTATCATATTTATTTCCTTTCTTAAATAAAAAGACCTAGGCATATAAGGGCGAGCATTCCCGCGGTACCACCTTACTTCTAGGTCTTAATATTTTATCGCTGTAAGCGTTTCTATTTGTTTTGAAAGTGTCTTTTCATCTATTTATTATTAGACTTTTTCACCAACCGTCTTCTCTTTAAATAAATTAAATAAATTACTTCTCTTTCTATAGAAAATCTATAGTATTATTCTACTTCTTTTTTTTCTTTTAGTCAATTGGGATTTAAGGCTTTTTACCTAAAGATTTCTCTTTTTCTTTTAAATTAAAATAATTTAAGATATTTTCATAAACCCAATAATTGCCGTTTTTATTTATGGCATTTTTTATAAGTCTTTTACCTAAGAGAATCATACAATTTAAATAAGTCGTTCCTAGGTCAACCATTCCTCTTCTTAAATAAGAAATAGCCATTAATAATAAAATTTCTTCATTTACTATGTTATGAAAAAGAAGATTACGTCCAAGAAGGATTGTTTCATCATAATGCCCCGCTTTAAATGACGTGATGATATTTTTAGCTTCCTTTTTATCTATTTTCTCATCCTTAAAGGGAGTATAAATTATTGCTAATCTTTCTTCATTTCCCCCAATTTTAAAAGCTGTAGTATTAGGATGGTGCTCAATATATCTTTTACAATCTTTATTTGCTTTAGTACTTGCTGGTGCAAGTATTATTAAACCATCTTCTTCAATTTTACCAAAAAGACTTGGAAATAATTCAGAAAATTCTTCTTTTTTAAAGGTTTTTTCCTCTTCTTCTAATGAGGTTTCTCTTAAGGATATTTCTTGATTAATCTTTCTTAAAAGCTCCAAGATAATTTTTTTAATATCATTATTTTTATCATTCGCAATATTAGCATTTAAAAATTTAAATGCTCCTTCATAATCATTATTTTCTAAATAATCATTAAAATTATTTGCATTTACAGATCTAGTTTTGTAAATAGTCCCTTCTTTTAAAATAGCAAAATAAACTTTTAAAAGATTAAATAAAATTGTACTAAAGCGAGATAGACGATGAAAAGATGATTCTCTCATTAAGTAGATAAACATCTCTTCCCATTTTTCTTCTTTAAATAATGAGGTTAATAAATTTTCTTCTTTTTTTCTTTCTTTTATTAAAAGATGTAAAAGTTCATCTAAAACAATTATAAATCTGTTTTCATATGGTTTTAACTCCCCTTTTTCTTTTACTCCTTTAATCGTTTTTAAAGCTTTATTATAATAACCATTTATAATATCCATTATAATGGGATTTATTAATTGATTATTATCTGAAAATTTAACTTCGGGATAGATAGTAGTATAGGCTAAAGTAATTAATTCAGGTGGTAATTTTTGAATCATACTAAACATATATAATATAAGTTTTTGTTTCTCTTCATAATATGGACATTTAATATCTAAAATAAAATCAACCATTAATCTTGCTTTATCATAATCTTTGGCTTGTAAATATTTTTTAAAATAACCGATATCTTCCATTTTATCTCGTAAGTCCTTTCTCATCTTCTTGCAATTTTTCAATTGATTTAATTAAATTCGAGAAATCATAACAAGCTGGTAAATTTTCTTTTTTACAAGTTTCTGTCGGAATTGTTAAGTAGTCAATAGCTAAATCATATTCCCCTAAATAGTAATAGCAAATACCTAATCTTATGTAAGTTTCCAAGCTAAAACGACAATGTTTAAGAAGTTCTAGATTAGCCTTAATACATTCATCATAATGCTTAAGATCTAATGACTCTTTACTTATCTTAACTAAAGAATCAATATCAACCTCTTTATCACCATGTCGACCTGATTTAATGACTATTCTCTCTCTATCTTTTTCCCCGATTAAAAAGACGCTGACATTAGGATAATCACATAATTTAGTAAATTTAAACATACGCTCATCTTTATCCATTTCTGGTAAAATAATAATTCCTCTATTTTCCGCGGCAATTACTAATTCAGGTATTTTTAATTCTTCACATTTATCATTAGACATTTCCTTTTTATCCGTAAGACTAATTATTTTTTCTAATAAGTAATAAACAGCATCATGATTTAACCTTTCTTTTTCACTTCTTTTTTTAATATCTAAAGCGAGTTTAAAATTATTGCGATAAATAGCTGTTTGAAAAGAGTTAGTATCTTTCTTTTTCACTTTAGGCATTTGACCAGTGTTTATAATGGTTTCAATTTCTGTTGCTAGATATAAAATAATTTCTAAATAAGAATTTAAAGGTCTTTCTTTTTGTAAGTTATTAATGAACTCTATTATTTCTTTAAATTTACCTTGATAAGAAAGTTTACTTAAATAAGCATTATTTTCTTTTTGCAATTTAATATTTTGCTTAAATAGAAGTCTTAAGGCAAAATGTTCGGGAATCCAAACATATTGCATAGGAAATAATTCATTTAATTTCCTTTTTGCTAAAGAAAACTTTTGCTTCAATGCTAATTTTCTAATGTAATTTATTGATGAATATTTTAAATAACGAGGGTCATCTTCTTTTATTAAAAAATCTTTTTTAGTTAACCCATGTAAATATTCTTTTTCGCTTTCTTTTAAAGGAGTTAAAAAGTTTAATAGATATAAATAAAACGCTTTTTCATCTTCTTCTAATTTATCACTTTTAGCCATTACTTGAAGGTATATTAAAGCATGATTATATTCTTCTAATTCAATTTCTTTAATAAATAATTGTAAGGCTGCATCATAATAAGTGGGATTTAGTTCTAGACATTTTTTAAAACCATTCTTCGCATCTTGACTTCTTCTTTCCCCAAGTAAAGACATTGAATACTGATATAGTTCTCTAACTTTGCGAAATTCAAAATTATGTAATCCTTTAATTTTCAGATAACCTTCTAAAACTAATTCAATAATATTTTGCTCTTTAAAACCACAAGAAAGAAGGCATTGTCTATTTAAAGCCTGATTTTTAATAACCATTTCATATAACTTATTTAAGCTTTCTTTCTTTAACATAAAAAATCCCTCGAAATTAGGGATTATTTTAGCATAAAATATTTAAATAGTAAATAATTAAGGAAGGCTTTTCCCTTCTTAATAAATTCTTTTTAAGGCTTTTTCCTTTTCATGGGATAATTTTGCTCTAATGCTGGTAAGAGTAATAACCTTTCCTCTAGTAAAGAATTTTGAGAGCCATTACTCTTTTGATAAATAGCCATCTCATAGAAATAATTTTCAATATCTTTCTGTAATTTTTCTAAATAGGTTAAGCCTGTTTTCTCTTCTATAATATAGCTTAAAAGATCATGATATTTTTCCCACTCTTTTAATTTAAGATAATGTTCTTCATCATAATGGCATAAACTAGGCTTAAGGGAGGGAATTAAATGGATACCTCCACTGGGCCTCTTATCTTTAGTAAATAGGCATCCTTTTTCTGTAAGTAAAGCGCAAGGAGTTGGTAAAGATAATAAATCTATTTCTTCTTTTAAAAGGTTTCTTGCTCTTAAAGCCAAGGTAAAAGATAGACTTACCTCTTTTTCATTATGATATAAAAAATTAACGAAGGTACTTATTGAAGCATAACCTTCCGTTAAAATATCATTAATACCATCATAAGTTAAAGATAAATCTTCTGGATAATAAAAGCATCCACATTTTTGACAACAATATCCCCCACAATGGGCACAAAAATCTTCATTTATATAATTAACTGTCATTTTACTTATTCTTTGAATCTATAATAATGGTAATAGGGCCATCATTTTGAATATTTATTTCCATGTCTGCTCCAAAAATGCCCGAAACAGTTGGGACAATTTTATTTAATTCTTCATTAAAAAGAGTATATAATTTTTGCGCTTCTTCCCCATTTAAAGCCTTAATATAACTGGGCCTATTTCCCTTTTTAGTATCGGCATATAAAGTGAACTGACTAATCGATAAAATCATTCCTCCTTTATCCAAAATACTTTTATTCATTATTCCCTTTTCATCATCAAAAATTCGTAAATTAGTAATTTTTTTAACTATATATGAAATATCATCTAAAGTATCTCCTTCGGTAAAACATGAAAAGACAACTAATCCTTTAGGAATTTCATTATAAATTTGTCCATTTATTTTGACATTACTATATTTACTTCTTTGAATTACTACTTTCATATATTATTCTCCAATACTTGGAAATCTTTATAGTTTAATAATTGATTTTTAAAGTGATCTAAGGCATCTTTATTGCTTACTTTAATAGTTAAATTACATAAAATACCATTATCTAAATCTTTATTTTTAATTTCCATAATTTGAATTTTTTCTTTAGAGGCTTCATTTACTAAGTCAACTAAGAAATTAGGATTAGTAACTAAAACACTTAAATCCGTAACATACATACCAACCGAATTCATATTCCATTCGACTTTAATAAGTCTATCACCTTTATCTTTAGCATTAGGACAATTTATTTTGTGGACACTTACGCCTTCACCTTTGGTAATAAAGCCAATGATGTCATCACCTTTAATCGGTTTACAGCACTTTGCTAAAGAATACATAATATTATCATTTCCATCGACAATAATATCATCTTTTTCTTGTTTAATAGGAACTGGTTTTATTCTTTCCATTAAAATATCTTCAACATTATGTTTATCTTCTTTAGTAAGTGTAATAATATAACCAGCTGTATAGCGTAAAGATCCTATTTGTAAATATAATTCATCTAAATTCTCAATTTTTAAATCTTTAAAAATTTTATTTAAGTTTTCTTCTTTTAAAACTTCATTAATACTTAATTTTTTCTTTCTAATTTCTTTCTCTAAAATATTTTTTCCTTTTAAAATATAATCTTCTCGTTCTTTTTTACTAAAGTATGATTTTATTCTCGACTTAGCTTGAGGCGTTTTAACAAATGTTAACCAGTCTTTATTTGGGGTGGCATTACTATTAGTGATAATTTTAACAATATCATTATTTTGTAAATTATAAGATAGAGGAACAATATTATCATTAACAATGGCCCCGACTGTTGTATCTCCTACTTTATTATGGATGCGGTATGCAAAATCTAAAGGGGT
>CANRKS010000007.1 GCA_947631285.1 uncultured Bacilli bacterium
GCATAACCTTTAATAGTTATACTTCTTACATACCCTCTTTTTTTATTTTTGTCTAAATTTTGGGGTACAGTTCAAATGTTCTCTCTTTATTTTTTCTATTATTTTCTTAACTAAAGGATAGATTAAATAGATTACTAAAAGTCCTCCAATTCCAAAACAAAAAGCACTTAAAAAGCAAACAAAACCACCTATATTTAAAAAATGGCCCGTATAATCCCAAAGTCTTTTTTTAGCTAATTTTAAAAGAACAAAACCACTTATTCCCTCTAAAGCCCCTGTTAATAAAAAAGATAAAATAAAAATAACTAATGGTTTTTTCTTATATTTATTTAATAGTAATATGATAAGAGAACCAACTCCATATATAGGTAACCAAGGTCCATTTAAAATACCATGACTATATAATTTACCATTATAAAATAAATTTAAGATAAGCTCATAAAAATATCCTAAGATACTACATAAATAAAACATAACTCCTATTTTTATTACTATTTCATTTTTCATACTTTTATTATGGTAAAAAACAAATTATTTACCATTCCATAATTTGGCTTACATAAATTATCTAATTTAATTCATAATACTAATAGAAAGGATAAGTTATATGAATGAAAATTATAAAAAAGCTCCCAATATTTTAACAGATAAAGATTTAGACTATTTAAAAGATATTTTTGGTTGGAATCATACTGCATATAAAAATGAAATGGAAGCTTTAAACTATATTGAAGATAAAAGTGTTAGTGAAATGATTAATGAAGCAACTAAATTATTTAATGAAAATATGAAAGTTATTTTAAATATTGCAAAGGATGAAGAAAATGGAAAATAAGAAAATTGCTAATCCTAAAGTTTCTGTACCCAAAGGCATAGGATTAAATGATCAAGATTATATGACTATTTTATTAAGTACTTTAAAAGCTATGGTCAAAGATATGACTGTTGCTTTAACGGAAGCTTCCAATAGTGAACTTTATAAAAAGTATAAAAATATGTTTGACAATTTAATTAAATTACAACGAGCATCTTATGAATTAATGTTCAAAATGGGATGGTATACTTTAGAAGAAGCTAAAGAAACTAAAGTTAGTACTTTAGCTAATGATTTACAAACTCAATTAAATGATTTAAATAATTAGAAATTTATTTTAAAGATAAGTTTCTTTTTTTATTTCAAAATTTAAATATTTGCTAGACTTGTAATTATAAATGGGTTTTCTTCAGTTCCTTCACCAACCAAACCTACTTCAGTCGTTAGATAGAAGACAGGGCGAACTGCCTCACCAGAGCTTAAATATACTAAAGTGACATTGCCATGAGTACCAACAACCCATGCTTCAGTGAAATATGATGTGGAAGAAGGACTCCGCCAGCCGTACCTTGTCATTGTCCATTCAGTAGTTCCTTTATAATTTTCATCTACCCCACTTCTTCCATGAATCCTATTCATCGTTTAAAAGAAATAAGAGAAGATAAAGATTTATTACAAGATGATATTGCTAAAATATTAAATATGAGTAAAAAAGGATATTCTCATTATGAAACTAATTATAGTGAAATACCTAATCAAAAATTAATTACTCTAGCTAAATTTTATGATACTAGTATAGATTATTTACTATATTTAACTGATGAAAGAAAGCCAAATAAAAATCGGTAATTATGGATGTTTAATTATCGATTTTTTAATTTAATCTTTTATTTACTAATATTTGATATCTTTTAGAATATTATCAATATCTTCCCTATACTCTTTTGTCCCTGCGATAAAGATTAAAGTATTTTTAACTCGGGAAATAGTAATATATTCATCTGTAGAAACAGCAACAGTCTTAGAGAAAACAGCTCCCGTTGTTTCTTGGTTTTCAGAATTAGTAGTAATATAATCAACAATATGGTCTTTATAATTTTTATAAGCTTTTTGGGCTTCTACTTCATTTTTAAATTCATAATATTCTATTTTATATGGAACATCTTCTTTAGTAGCTACTAAATAAGTATCAGCTTCATATTTAGCTTCTTCAGTATCACTTATTGTATATCCTAAGGCTGTAAAATGCTTATTAAATTCTTCCTTATCTATTACATTATAAAACATACATCCTGTTGTAATAATACAAACCATCACTATTATAGCAATTCCCGCGATTATACTTTTATTTTTCATCTTTTCCATCTCCTTTATGTTTACTATAAAATAATTCCATTACTTCCGTAAATTCATTTTTATTATCTAATTTTACCATATATTCTTCATTATCTTCTTTTAAAACCTTTCGTAAGCAAAAGTTTTTATCAGCCATTTTATTTAATAAAACTAAATAATTATTTCCTTTATTACTAATAGCGTCGATAACTTCATATTCCTTACCATCTTCTAAAGTTACAATATCAATATCCATTATAAGCCTCTTTCACCTTCTTTATTAGCAAGTTCAATACTTCGTAAGGAACTAGCATATGTTTGACTTCGACTATTACGATAAGCTTCAACAAAATCTTCGATAACTTTTTGATCATCTTCTGATAAGCTATAAAAAGCACTTGGATCATTTAAGTGATCTAAAGCATTATAATGTTTGATGGCTAATGCTACTTTTTCATCATAAACATTTGCAACTCGACCACTTTTAACAATATAATCTAGAAAACTACTACAACCTTCAATATCATTTTTTAAATCTTGAAAAGCACTATCATTACTAAATAAAAGTCTTAAGCGAGCTAAAATAGTATCCATATTATATAAGCGATTTTGTTCTAAATCATTATATACCGAATGCATGACATCATCTAAAACCGTTGGATCTTTAATGAGTAAATCCATAATATGATTAGCAATTACATCTTCCCGATAATCTTGCATTACTTGGTTAGATAAAACATCATACCCTAAACTTTCGGTTGCTTGTTCTACAATACTTTCAGTTGTCTTGCCATTAGATGCAAACTTTCCTATTTCTTTACTCATAATATTTTCATCAATATTACTTCTGCCAGCATAAAATACTGCTAGAATACCAATCTCAGCAACTAAAACTGTTGCCATTAATCTCTTTTTAAATCTCTCTTTCGGAGTCTTCTCTCTTTTAGCTTCTAGATGAATACCTCTTTGATGAGGTGATTTTTTTAAATCTTCTTCATCTTCAATACTAGCTTGCATAGCTTTTTGATAATTTAAATAATCATTAATTTTACTATCAGCTTCATGAGCTAAGATTTCATCTTTTGTATAATTACAATTTAAAACTAAGTATTTAGCACAGTTAAAAATTTCATCAACATTAGAGATATTAAAATGTTCAACAATATAATAAACAATTTCGGAATAATCATAATTAGCTCCCGTTGTCTTTTTCATATCTTTAATAAAGTCATCAATTAAGCTAAATAATTTTTCTTCTTTTTTTTCTACATTCATTTAATCACCTTTTTATGATTACATAATTCTAATATACTATTTAACCCATTTAAAGTCAAATTACTCAATTTTCTTTATTATATTATTGACATAATTTTTACTCAATATTCATTCTTCTAGCAATAAGTTTACTCAATAAATAAGCCATTATAAGCATAGCAATTATTATAATAAGAATTCGGGGGTTTTTAAAACTTTCTACTAAACTAGTGCCAATAAATCCCCAGAAAAATACTAAGAATATTTTGCCTATCATAATAGCACAAGCATATTTTCTAAAAGGCATTTTAGATAAAGAGGAAGCAATATTGATTAAAAAAGCTGGGGTAAAAGGAATCGCAATTAATAAAACTAAATGAGAAAAATTAATTTTATCTATCTTTTTCATTAGCTTATCAAAATTTTCTATTTTGCGAACTCTTCTTTGAAAGACACTCTTTAACAATACACGACAGATATAAAAGGAAAAGAAACAACCTAAGCAAGTTAAAAAATAAGCAATAATAAAACCTAAGCCATAACCATAGGCAATAAAGATTACAGTAATAAATACAAATAATGGTAATACTGGTATAATGGATTCTAAAAAGATTAATAGACAAGCAAATAAAGGTCCATAGATAGTTGAACTATTAACTAAATTAATTATAAAATTATAGATATTATTTAAAAACTCCGTCATATTTACCACATTATTATTATAATATAATTATGGTTATATTTCACGAATTTATTACATATGTTACATCATATCCGTAAAAAGCTAAAATACGAACCGCTTGTTTACTTTTATGTCCTTTATCACACATAATAAAATATTTATTATTTTTATTTAAAAGAGTTTTATGATTCATTAATAATTTATCATAATAAATATTTATACTATAAGGATTATGTTTTTCTTTATATAAAAGAGGATCTTTTACATCAATTAATATACCCATAGAGGGATTAAAATCACTTTCTTTTATTGATTTCATATATATCACCATTTTATTATATGAAAGCAATTTTCTAAGAAAAATTATATATAACTAAAAAATGAAGATTATTCATCTTCATTAAAGAAATCATCAAAAAATTCATCATCAGTAATTACATTTTCATTCATAATTACACTATCAACATCAATATTAACTTTTGGTTTATCAGGTTTCTTTTCTTCTTTTACTTTCGCATCTAAAGTTTCTACTTCTTCATCTAATAGATCATCTTTATCTTCTTTTAAAGATTCCTCGATGGCATTACCTTTTTCAATAAGTTCTTGATTTTGTTGTTTTAATTTTTCTTTTTGTCTTTGCTCTTCCTCATCAAGTTCTTTTAACTTACGATCAATATCTTTCATCATAGCATCAATATCCATATTAGATATACCTCCATTAAAAGGATTATTCATTCCTTTCATAGGTGGTTCATTAATAAATGGATTGCCTGAAGGCATACCAAATGGATTTGGCATTCCCCCTCCCATAGGGTTAAATGTTTCACTTGAGCCATTCATCATTTTTTTACGCTTTTCTTCCGTTACATATTTCTTTAAGTCAAATAATTCAACTTTATGAAATTCTCTAGTTGGAAATGTCGCGGTTGGATAATCTTCGCCCCAATTCATTTTAAAGTTAGGGGTATATTTCGTTTTAAATGGATACATTCTTAATCTAATGATAATAGCTTCCCCTAATTTTAATTTTTGTAAATCACTAACAGTAACTAAAGGAGTTGACGCCGTTTTATCTTTATCTTTAGATTTAACATCTCCACACATTTTACTAATTTCTTCTAAGGCTTTTAATTCCGTACTAATTAAATAAATTAAGTTACCACAATTTCCTTTAATTACTTGAGCTACTTCTTCGCCATAAACATCATTTAATTGAGCGAAGTTTTGGATAATAAAAGTAAAACGAATATCTCTACTTCTGGCAGCTGTAACCATGCTATCAATATCTTTTAAAGGAGGCATATTAGGAAATTCATCTAAGATAAAGTTAGTTCGATATTCTAACTTACCTCCATTAGCTTGGGCTACATCAATTAAAGTTTCATAACATTGTTTAATAAAAATAGTCATTAAAGTATGATAAGTTTTCTTTTCATCATGAATAACCATGAAAACTGCTGTCTTACCTCGACCAATATCACGCATATCAAAATCACTATAAGAAAGCATTTCTGATAAATTCTCTCTCGTTGAGAATATTCTAATCTTTTGTCTAAAAGTAGAAAGTAAACCACCCTTAGTATCTCCAGGGGAATTAATAACGGTATTAGCAAACATATAAGCATTAGAATCTGGTCCTTTTAAATTAAAATATTCTTTAATAAAGTTACTGGTAGCGTATCTTTCTTCCCCAATAGTACTCATATAGTTAATACTATTTAAGTTAACCTCTTTGGGATCTGCATCTTGAAATAATCCTAAAGCTAAACCAGAGAAGTAATCAGCCGATCCTTTTTCCCAGAAATCAGTATCCCCTTTATTTGAAGGATCATATAAAATATTTAAAGCTACATCGTCTAATAATTCCGTTGCTTTATCAAAATTACCTTCTTTATAATATTGATAAGGCAAATATAGAGGATTCCAAGCATTACCTTTTTCTGGTTCTCTAAAGTTTAAAACAATTACTCTATATCCTCTTTCTTTTAAGTTTTGCGCTGTTTTAGTATAAATTTCTCCTTTAGGGTCAGTAATAACCATACTTTCACCCTTTTTGGCTAAAATATTAACCATTGGGAAAACTAAATTCTCTGTTTTACCACTTCCGGTTGAACCAATAACAAGATTATGATAATGACCATTATCAACCCATACTTCTTTGCCATTATTAATTAAAGGTATACCCGCAGCTTTTAATTCCTTGGAAGAAGGATTAATCTTTTCAACATTACTAGATTCTTTAATTTCTTTTTCTTTGGCCCATCTAGCATAACCATCATTACCTTTTGTTTCTCCAATTTTAAGGCCAATTCCTTTACCCTTCTCTTTATTAAAAATATAATCAGAAACACTTGTAAAAATTAAAATTAAAGCCCCAATAAAAAGTCCTAAAGTAAAAGGTAAATACTTTAGTGAAAAAGCACTTAGAGGGATTAAGCCATAAAAAGTTCCCGTATTAAGTAAACAAAATAAATTGGAAACAGCAAGTGCACACAAATATAATAAAATTATACAATATAAGACAAATAAGAAAAAATCTTTAGGTTCTACTTTAAACTTCATAAACACCCTCCCAATTCAAACCTATTATACTATAAATAATAAGGACATGCAAAACAATTTTACCAGCCAAAATCAAACCCAATTTGGAAATCCATTATGGCTTTTTCTCTAATGGTAATACTATCTCCATCAGCGTCTGTTTCGTGATATATTTTTTCCCCATTTTTAATACTTGTATCTAAAGTATTATAATTCTTGGTTAAGGAAACTGCAATAGTATCACGATATTCTAAAAATAACGTTTCATTATAACCATCTTCACTTTGATAATTGGTAAAGAATTCTTTTTTTTCTGAATCTAATAAATTATAAGCTTTCTTAGGATCTAAGTATAATAAATCTTGAAAAGTATTAATATAATAAGTTACTTTATATTTATTTTCTAATTCACTAGTTTTAAAACTAGTATCATTACGTGCTAGGACTTCTTTAATGTTATAACTTTCAGCATAACTTTCGATATTTAAATTATTATCTAAAGGTCTTATAACATATTTATTATTTTCATCTTTAATAACTAAAAAATTAATTTTAGCATAATATTTTACTTCTCCTTCCATTATCGGAATATCTTTAGTATAACCACTAGCAAAAAAATAAGTAGTTTTACTATTAGGATTATAGTAAATTTCTTCCGCTATAAAAGTGGGCGAATTAGTAAATTCATTTAACCTAGTCGCTGCATTAGCTGTTGTTAAACCATTATTTTCTTTATATTCATCTTCTAATAAATAATAAACTTCTAAGTTATTATTATTAACAAGAGCTCGGTAATAACTATTAACGGCATCTTGAACTCCAAAAAATAATGATTCATTAGTAAGTCTTACTATTTCTTTATTTAAAGATGGAATATTTCCTTCATTAGAATCTATTGGAGGATTATCATTACTACTTTGAAGACTTAAAAATATAGCAAATGCTGAAGTTAAAAGCAAGATAACAACAATACCAATTAAAATTATTTTTTGCTTATTTTTTTCCATAATTCGTCCTTTCTATTATTAGCTACAATTATTCTTAACATAATTCAAAAGACTATTTGCATTACTAGCTCTTGTATAACAACTACCTGCTGGTCTTTCATAATCTGTACAGAAACTTAAAGCAATATCATAAGCTGAATTAGAAGTAGAAAGTAAATTTCTTAATGAGCTATAACTATTATTTATTTCATAAATCATAAAGCCTATTTGCACTTTAGGATCAGCGATCGAATTAGTTTGGCCACTAGCTTTTAAGTTTTCATAATACTCTAGTAATTGGGCTTTTCTACCCGGATCAGTCCATTGAATTAAACCATAACCAGCATGATCAATGGCAAAATTTTGATAAGTACCATTACTAACAGCATTGGTATAGGCTTCATCACTACCATATTCCCCAATGTATGATCCCCATACACAATAGCCATAATTACGGCCATTGATTTTGCAACATCTACTTTGTTCATAACAATCTTCGAGATTATTAGTTTTATACATACCTTCGGCTGCAATATTAGTAAGAATACCAGCCGCCGCTTCATCAGATAAACCTAAATCTTTTAAAGCGCGGCAAATACCAGCTTTGTCAGATTCATAGACACATCCTTCTGATTTAGGTCGGGGATTAGTTACACTAATATAATTTAGAGGGTTATCAGGAGTACCATTTATTAAAACCTCAAAATGTAAGTGAGGACCTGTACTAGTACCTGTATTACCAGATAAACCAATTATTTGACCTTGAGATACTGACATACCTTGGGTAACATACTGCGTAACTGAACCTTGCTTTAAGTGACAGAATCTAGTTGAAAAACCATTGCCATGGTCAATTACTATTTGATTACCACAACCACCAGTACCTGTATTATCAACATAACCATCAATGGCTACCGTAACTGTTCCACTTTTGGGAGCAATAACATTTCGACCCATACTAGCCTCTAAATCTTCACCGGTATGACTTCGCCAAACTTTTAAAACTGGATGGAAACGCCAACCATAATCTAAGCCAGCACCTACACTAACAATTTCAGCATCACCCGTTAGAATGTCACCTTTTTTAAAAGTACCACTTTCTCCAATTGGCCACCACCAACCACTTTCACAACCATTGTTATTGGCTCCTTTATGAAATTCACAATAATCACCTAAATCATATAAAGATTTTTTGCCACTTAAACCTCTGGCTGTCTGAAATAGATTATAAATCATTTGATAATCAGATTTCCCATAATGAACACCATCAGTCCCATTCCAATTAATGGAATCTTGGGTTAAGCCTAAATCTAAATATACTAAATTATCTAAACCAGCACTTCCAATTAAAGAGGCCATATTATTATTAAATTCAATAACTTGCTCATTAGTTCGATAATAAGTGGCAGTATATAAACTTTCATTAACGGGTCCTACCTCCGCAATATAGATAGTATGATTATGCCATTCTCCTTCCGCTAAAGATTTATAAACTGCAAAATATCGATCTAAATATTCTGCATCATTGACACCTAACCAAATAACAATATTATAACTTTCATTATCTTTCATTTTTTGATTAGCTAAATTAATTGCTCCTAAGGCACTAGAATCATTAGTGGCATACGAATACCATCTAACACTACAACTTGTTCCATAATTAGTATTATAACGGAACCAACAATAACCATTGGCCCCATGATAAACCGCGTGATCTTTATCAACAATCCCGTAGTTAACCATTCCATTCATTCTAGAATCCCCAATATAAATAGTTTCTTTAGAAGTATCTAGTTTAGGAACATTATTTTGAGATGTACTACTTTCACTGCCACCATAGACTTCTTTTAAAATAGTTTTATAATTACCACTAGTAGAATGAGCAATTTTTTCAATATAATCAGGGCCAATATTTAAAGTATCTACCCCTGATAAAGAAGTAATTGGTCCTTCATAACTATCAGAAAGATATAAATATCTTTCAATACTATCATAATATTTTTCTAAAACGGCTTTTTCTTCACTAGGAACACTTTCATAACTAACCGAACAAGTGGCATCAACAACTTTATTCGTACTACTATAATGTCCAGCCGCTAAAGTATTAGTTTTAATGGCAATCATTAAAGCCTTGATTGCTCCCACCGATAATTCATATTCTTTTGAATAAGCATAAACTGAACCGATTACAAAATCTTTAATTGAAACATAAGCTGAATTAGCTCCACAATCATAATTAACGCGGGCTAAATTATAATCACAAGCTTGATCAAAATAGCCATCAGAAAAATTAGTGTCAGAGGCAAAATAAACCATAAGCACTATAATAAGAACAATAATAACCCCTAAAATTAAAAATACTAAAGGATGACTGGCAATAAAAGCTATTATTCCTTTACCGGCTTTTAAAAAAGCTTGACCAACTTTTTTTCCCACATTCTTAGATTCATCTTTTAACTTTGTCTTAACTATATTTTGGGGAGCCTCTTTCCCTTCTTCTTTATTATCTACTACTTCTTCATCTTGGTTTTCTTCTGCCCCCATCGATTCCATTTTAGCCATAGCATTATCTATTTTACTTTGCGTTCTTGCTTTAGATGATGCCTTTAGTGCTTCCCGATCAATGGCTTCATTCATTGCATTTCGATGTTGTAAGGGAGATTCTTCTTGTTCTTCTAACATCGCATCTAAAGTATTTTCAATATCATCAAGATCATACTTACCATTATCTACTAAATCTAAAGCATAAGCAATATTTAAAAGTTCATTACTTTTATTATTGTCACCTGTAATAAGACCTAATTGTTTTGCTTTACCAATGATTCTATCTATCCGCATACAGGTACCACCTTCTTAAATAATTTTAGCATATTTCTTCCATAAAAAAAAGCGCTTTCACGCTTCTAATTCAAAACTTATTTAGCTTCCACAATTAATTTAATGGCCGTTTTAGCTTCGCCATTAATCGTAATATCATTAAAAGCGGGAATAACGACTAAATTATCCCCTGTCGGTGCTACAAAACCTCGACAAATGGCAATAGCTTTAATTGCCTGATTTAAAGATCCAGCCCCAATAGTTTGCAACTCAACTGTCCCTTTCTCCCGAAAAATATTAGCAATGGCTCCCGCTACTTTACTTGGATTTGATTTACTAGATACTTTTAAAATTTCCATTATATATTCCTTTCTTCATAGTTAAAATATATGATTAGGAAAGATAAAAATACCTATTATCGAAATTCTGCAGCGATGACTGTTTCATATACTCTTTTAATGAAATCCCGATTAAAATTATTATGATATCTGTAATGACTTTGTTCATATTCTTGATTATATAATGAATAAGGTACTAATTCAAAATGACGGAAAGAAGAATCATAATAATTAATAATTGGCTCTGTTTTAATATCCTCAATTAAGATGTCATTATCTTTCTTTTTCACTTTTAACTGAGCAAGTAAACCAAATTGATAAGCATTATCAAACTCTTCACCGGTTCTTTCGATATCTTCATCAGCGGAAGTAAAATTACCTAAAGAATAAAAGACTAATGTTTTCTTTTTATCGCCAACCCATTTAATAGGTTCAATAGAATGAGAATGGCTACCAACAACTATATCTACTCCTAAAGAATTTAAAAAAGTGGCTAAAGTTCTTTGTTCTTCATTTTCTTCATAAGTAAATTCTCTTCCCCAATGCATCATAACAACGATAACATCAGCTTTCGCTTTTAATGCCTTTACTTCTTCCTCTATTTTAGCATATTGAATTTCTTTTGTATCGGGATCTTTATATAACGATATATTTTTTCTTTTTTCTAAAGGTACTTTTTGATTAGTCCCATAAGTATAAGCTAAAAAGCCAAATTTAATTCCTTTAATTTCTTTAATGATATAAGGCTCTGGAAGAAGAGTTGTGCCAACGGTGGCAATATTACTTTTTTCTTTAAAATAATTAAGGGTTGACAAAATACCTGCATCACCCCGGTCATAAGTATGATTATTTGCTGTTCCTAATACTTCCAATGATAAACTAGAAACTAAATCCCCAATGGATGAAGGAGCACAAAAATTATAACCCGTACCACTTACTTCTAAATTTTCATTACCAATAACTACTTCCATATTACCAATTGATAAATCGTCATTTGAAAAATAATTTTTAACTTTTTCAAAATAAGCATCAGGACTATCTCCTAAACGAATACTATTATAATAAGGTTCTTCAAAAAGAAAATCCCCAACTACTGTAAGCTTAGCTTCCCTTAGATCGCCATTTTTATTAGTCTCTTTATTAAAAAGAAAAGAACGGGTTAGCCCAACAAAAAAAAGCGTAATAACAGAAATTAAAATTAAAATTAAAAAACAATATCTTTTAGTCATCATACCTTTTCCCTTTAAAAAAATTGAGTAAGTTACTTCTTACTCATTATATAACCCGCAAGAGGATCCATTAATTCTAAAATACCATTGATTAAGAAGAAAAAGCCTAAAACTAATATTTGAATATCACTCGTATAATATAAATTAACGGAAGTTAAAATACCTGTTATGATAAAAATTATTAAATTTACAACATTAAGTTCCCATAATTTATTTTTACGATCATGATAATAATCACTTTCTTTTAATTTGGTTAAGCTCATTAAAATTACCCATATAAATAAAGCTAAAGCTAAATTCCAAGGAGAATCATTAATATCTAAAAATAAAAGTAAAACTAGAATGGCAACGCAAGATAAGGATGTACTAAAACCACTGTAATCCTTGGCATTTAAAATAGCAAAATTTTTAACCAAATGAATAATTCCATAAATAGAAATAATAAAGATGAAGACCGTTCTAACATTATTTACATTAAATATTGGCAAAAGAGTCACTATTCCTGAACCAATTACCAAAATCCATCCTACTATAAATTCAACTAACGTTCTTCTATCCATATCTATTCACTTCCTACTTTAATTATAAAATATTTATATTGATTTTTCAATTAGTTTTAACATTGCCAAACCGGCGATCACAAGTTTGATAATATTGAATAGCTTTATCTAATTCGTCTTCATTAAATGAAGGAAAATAAGTATCAACAAAATATAATTCAGCATAAGTTGCTTGATATAGCATAAAACCACTTAAACGGTGTTCTTTACCTGTTCTAATCAAAAGATCAATAGGAGGTAGATCTTGATATAAATAATGATAAAAATTATCACGATTTAAATTTGTTTCTTTTAAAGTACCATTTTTAATATCTTTAGCTACTTTTAAAGAAGCATCAACTATTTCTTCTTGACCACCATAATTAAAACAAATATTTAAAATGCAATCAGTATTATTTTTTGTCTTTTCCATCACGGTTTCCATGGCCTCTAAAACATCACTTCTTAAATTTTCCTTCCGACCACTAAAAACAACTTTAACGTTATTGTTGATTACTTCATTAAATCTATTTTTAAAATATAAAATGCATAGATTCATTAAATAATCAACTTCTTCTTTACTTCTTTTAAAATTATCCGTCGAAAAAGCATAAACAGATAACACTTTAATTCCCAAATCCTTGGCATGAATAGCTAACTTCTCTAATGTTTTAGCTCCAGCACTATGTCCTTCACTTCTCTTTAGTCCTCTTTCTTCTGCCCAGCGACCATTACCATCCATTATAATAGCTACATGATCTGGTATCATCATCAATAATCACCTACTTTAATAACGCATTAAATTAATTATAAATAATAAGTATAAACAAATACTATAGCGAACTTTAAACATTCCTAGTTCAAAAGCAGAAACTAATAAATCAGAGAAACAAACAATATAGCCTTCTTTATATTGAGGGCGAAATTCTTTAGGATTTACCTTTGCATCATGATTAATAAAAGGTAAACATTTTTTAGTTAAAGCATAATGATACATATGGGTTTCAATAATACTAGCTTCTTTATCATTAATGTGAAAATACTTTTTCGCATTATCTCTACTTGTCTTAGGATGATCTAAATAAGAACTTTCACCTTGAAAGAAATCATGAAGTAAACCACTTATACAAGCATCTTCAACATTACCTTTAAAGATTTTGGCAAGCAAAAAACTAATATAAGATACTCTTTTACAATGATCATATCGATTAGTACCATGATGTCTTTCATTTTTAAGATTTAAAAAATTTTCATCTTCTAAAATATTTTTAGTTAATTCTTTATATTCTAATTTCATTTAAATTCCTCTTAACAAATAATATTAACAACTCAATAATTATAGCATACTTTTTTAGAAAAATATATATTTTTAAATTTGTTAACACTCTGATATGTTAAGAACAATATTTGGATTTTTTAAACTTCTTTGTAAAATACGTTCTATATTTTTAACCCTGATAATACGAAAACTAGTATTATCGATAATATATCTTGTTTTGAAAAGAGAAATATATTCACTGATTATATCATAAAGTTCTTCTTCTTCCATTTCTCCCTTCTCATAAATTATTTTTTGCTTTTCCGTATAAGCTTTAGCTAAAAATTCATATATTTTGTTAAAAAACCATTTCATTTCATTTTGCTTTAAGAAAAGACTCTTTTTATAAGTAGCAATATAATTTAAATAATCAAGCCTTAAAAGAAATTCAATTATCTCTTCTTTTGACACATATTTATTAAGTTCATATATTAAACCATTTAAATTAGCCCTTAAATACAAACGAGTCATTTTTCCCTCGCCCACGATCAATTCCACTAAATGAGCAATATGAGTTAAATAAGTATACCCTTTAACTTCTCCAATTTCTTGGCCAAAATATCTTTCGGCCAAGAGTTCGGTATATCCTTCATTAATGGCACTACCAATAAAATAATCTTTTTCAATAGATGATTGTTTAAAACCAGAATAACTAATACCATCTTTACTATAATAACTAGCCATGTGAAATAACTCATGATAATTATATTCATATTCTTCATGACAAAAAATAGCATTATGTTCTCCATTATAACAAGCTTTAAATAATTTAGTATAAGGATTTTTAGATTCTAAAGAAGGAGGATTATATTGTAAAGTTCGAATATTATTAAAGAAAATAATTAAATCTTTTGAAGGAAAATTTTGACAAATAACCTCGGTAAACTTTTTAATACATTCTTGAAAGTTTTCATCTTCGTAAAAAGGAAGATTAACTTGATAATAAGAAAAATCTAAAGTAGGAGGTAAAAAAGTTTCTTTATTTAGTAAAGAAGAAAATTGCTTTTGAAATAGATAATTTCTTAAATTTTCTAACATCATTCTTACATTTTCAATTTTATTACTATTAAACATTTATAATTTTCCTTCCCTTTCAAATATTTCTAGTTATTATAATTATTTAAAGAGAAAAATGCAATTATAATTTAAAAAAGCCTTTTACAGGCTCTTTTCAATAAATTTAATAAATTCATTAATTAAATTACTTTGTTTACTTTTCGTAATAGTTTCTTTCGCTAATGTAATATCATCAGTTATAATATTATCAACATTTAAAAGGATCATATCCCGAATACTTTCTTCTTTATTAACAGTCCAAGCATATAATTCTTTACCTTCATTATGAACCTTTTTAATAATAGCTTTATTTATATTACTAGCTTCTAAACTAAAAGCATCAGCTTTATCAAGTAAAGTAATATCCCCCACCGCTAAACTCATAACATAGACAGTCTTAATATTATTATCATATTTTTTAGCTTCTTCTAAAACATGATAAACTTGAGATGTTAAAACACAAGATTCTTCATAATTAAATTCTTTTATGATATCAATCACTGCTTTTTCAAAATCATGTTCCCTACCAGTTGGCTTTAGCTCAACATTAAGGCGCATATTATTTTCTTTAGCCCATTTTACAACATCTTTAAATAAAGGTATTCTTTCATCTTTAAACTTTTTAGCAAAAAAACTCCCCGCATCAAGTTTAGCTATATCTTCATAATTCATTTCGATAATTTCTTTATTAAGCCCAGTTACTCTCTGTAAATTAGTATCATGAGATACAACAATTTGCCCATCTTTCGTTTGTTGAACATCTAATTCTACCCAATGAGCCCCAAGCTCTTTAGCTCCTTTAAAAGCACTAAGGGTATTTTCTGGATATAAATGAGAAGCTCCCCGGTGAGCTGTTACTTCCATTTTTCTTACATATTCTATTTTTAAATTGTATTTCCCTTTATATAAGCCATAAGTAAAAATAGTTCCCAAAATGATACTAATTACCCCAAAAGCCCAAGCTACTTTTTTAACGATATTCTTATCCTTTATCTTCTCTTTACTTTTTATAGCAATACTTTCTATCTTTTCTTTCTTTTCCTTTTTATGCAAATAATACATAACACTTATACATGCATAACTAACTGGTGTAGTAAGCAAGGATGCAAAAATAAAAGATAAGAAAAGAAAGAACCAGATAAAAGTTGTAGCAATACTTTTGAGTAAAATTAAATTACCACCAATTTTATTAAATAATAAGATAAGAAATATTCCAAGGATTATAAAAGCAAAATAAAAAATAGTTAAAAATAATTGCATAATAATTAAAGTTAGAATATCTTTAATATGATTTTTTTCACTTAAAGCTTTACTCTTTTTTCTAGCTTCTTTAAAACTTAAATCTTCTAAAACAAAATAATGTAAAGAATAAAGCCAACGTAAAAGTAAAATAGTTAATAATATATATCCCAAAATTAATAATGTTAAGTAAAGGCTATTATTAACTATAAAGTCAGTAATAAATTCTGGAATTTTAATGGTAGTTATAAAACTAGATGAAAGACCAATATTTAAAAAAGGAATTAAAAATAAAATTAAAAAAGCTAAAGGAATATTTTTTAAACTTAAAATATTTCGACATTTTACGAAAGATAAATGCATGGCATCCATAACTTTAATTTTTTCTTTTTGATAAGATTTATCTAAAATAATGATAATAGTTGTAATATCAAACATGGCATAAAGCATCATCAAAAGAATTAAAATTATGAGCATAATAATAGTTAAAGGATTTAATAAAAATTGGCTAACATTTTCAATAGTTATATAATTATAACCTGTTAGTTTCATAATCCAAGTAAAGCTTTTTAAAAATATGGGTGTAAAAAATAATAGACTTAATAGTTTGAACAAAAATTCAAACTTAATTAAAGCAGAAAAATTATACTTGATTATTTCTAATACTTTTTTTACCTTTTTCATCTTTCTTAATGCACTTCCTATTTATTTAATTTAATTATCTTCAATTACCATAGTATTAATTAATTCTAAAACTTTATCAAGAGGATAATATTCACCTCTTATTACTAAAACATATCTTTTATTATTTTTTAAAATATTTATTTCTCTTGCGGTATCATTTAAAGTAAACATATAACCTTTTAAATCTCCTTCTAAAAGAGTTATCTTTTTATTATGAGGGTTTAAAATATAAGCCACGTTATATAAAGCATAAGATGCTTTTATATCTTTACCTAAAGAAAAGATATTTTTTTGATAGTTATCACTGGCAATAAAATTCCATAAATCTAAATCATTTTGAACATTATTTTTTTCTAAATATTCTTTTATATCCTTATAAGACACATTATCAATTATATTCTCTTTACTATTACTTGTTAAATGTAAGAAATCCATATATGGCTCGGTTACGCCGATGGAAAAATAAGAATTATTATCTTTATTTGTATAAACCATATAACTTCCTGTCACATCATTATTCTCTTTACTTTCATAATCAGTAAATGCATTTTTAATTTTTATTCCATTATATTCTATATATTCATCTTTATTTAATAAGTTAGTTTGAATAGTTAATTTATCATCTATGTGATAATCATCACTCACTGTTTTATATTTATAATCTAGAGATCTATCACTATAATGCACTAATAAAAACAATTTATAGCCAAGAAATATCCCGACTAAAACAACTAATAAAACTGTACTAAGCCCAATTAATAATTCCTTCTTATTCTCTTTCATATATATCTACCTCTTTTACTTATTATACTATATATTTTTAAAATCCAAAATACAAATATTGAAGAAAAGAAAAAAGACCATCTGGTCTATATTTAGTTAAATAATTACTATCGGTAAAATTCTTCCCACGGCTTATTATTCATAGATACTTTAGGAGATAGATTAAGCTTATCAGCAAAAGCTTTAATAGCTTTAAAAACTTTTTTCGTAAAATAATAATTATTTAATTCTTCTAAATTTATTTGCTCATCACATATAAAATTTATGCAAAAGTTATTATTTGTTATTTCAAACTGAATATCATTTATATATTGATATTGTCTATTTCCCTCTATTTTTTTACCCGCTTCACTAATTCTAGATTTTTTTATATCTATTTTATCACCTAGTATAATTACAAGCTGAATTATATTATCTGTTGTAAAACCATCACTATGATTTTTAATTGCCTCCAATACTAAGGCTTCATTTTTTAATACTATATTCTTTTCTTTTAAATATTTCTTCGCAAATTCATAGCTTCTATTGGCATGATCATCTTTTCCTTTGATACAACCTGTATCATGTAAAATAGCTGCGATTTTGGCTTCCATAATGAAATCATCATCATATTTTAAAACCTTTAATATTTTTTCACAATAATTTGCCACATTGCAAACATGATTATAATCATGATATGCATACCCTTCTTCAGCATCTTCATATTCATGAATTTTTCTATATATTTCTATTATTTCATCATCATTTTCTATTTTACTAAAGTAATCCTTCATAAACTATATCTCCAACTTATCAAAATTTACTATTTATTAGGGTTATCTATTATTTCAAAAGTTTCTTTTTTTCTCTTTCAAATTCTTCTTTTGTAATTATATTTTCATCTAGAAGTTCTTTAATTTTTTTTAAATCATCATATTTATTTGCAGACACTATTGTTTTAATTGGCTTTTTATCAATTAAATCGGTTAAATAATTTTTAAAATCAAATGCGTTCTCTATATAATAAAATTTATATTTGCTTGAAGAAGTATTAATGGTTATCGTACTATAATTAAATATTTTGCCAAATAATGATTGAGTTATCATTACATCATTTATTTTAGTAAGTGGAGCATCTAATAAAACAATATTTAACCATCCTTTTTTGCCAATAATCTTTTGGTTTGATATTTCTAATTTCGTCGTAAATTTTAATATTGTAACTTGAATTATTTTTAATATAGACCAAACTAATATATAAAATAAACATATCATAATTATGATATTAAACTCTGGCATGTTATTATTAACAAAATATTTTGATGTAAATATATAATTAAATCCAAGAATTGAAATTATTAATAGTAAAATATAAGGGGCAAAAACAATAGGATTAATATATGCCTCTTTTATATTGCTTTTACTTTTTTCTTTAATAATATTATTTTTTAAAATATTTATGTTTACAAAATAGGCTGTTGTCGATAAAAACAAAATTATTGCAAAATCAGCTAATGTAAATGATGTACTTATTAGTAAAATAAATGCTACTCCAATCCAAAAACCACTATTAATAAGCATTCTAATTGACATTCCCTTTTCAGGAAATTTCTCTTTTTTTATTTTTATAATTATAGGATAAATTAAAAATAAAATATAAAATATTAAAATTCCCAAAATTGTATTGAAAATTCGCTCCATAAAAGTACTCCTAATTTCTAATAAAAGAATAGTAAAAACATTTTTTACTTTATATTTTTTAGTTATCTTTCTATTATTTCAAACAATTACTATTACCTTTTTCAATGCATCCTACAACATCTTTATCGCCCGCATTGTAGGCTTGATTTATATATCCTTCTAAAGATTCATAATATCCTGTTGTAGCATATACATTACTAATTATAACCATTGGTGCTCCGGTTTCTGTAATTTCATTAAATCCCACTTTATTAAATTCTTTAGCTACATTTTTAGCCAAGTTAAAATCTTTTCCTTCACCCCAACTTTCGGTATCAACATATAATTCTTTTTCTATTATTTGAAACTTTTTATTATATGAACTTAATCCTTTCAAATAATCAATTTGACTTTCACATGCTGAACAACCTTTTGCATTAAAAACATATACTTTAACTGGACCACTATTGCCTGCTAAAGAGTCAGAATCAGAAGATGAATTAGAACTTAAACTATAGTCCAATGGCTTATTTTCGTAAAAATCTTTCCATACTGTGTATAATGGATTTTGCCATGTATTCTCTTCAAAATCTGTATAACTTTTTACAATTGCTTTAAATGTTTTTATTTTACTTTCATAAGTACAACCTAAGGCAAGACCAGTATCATCATATGTTTGGCCATTAGTTAAATTTACATCGTCAAAATCGACAATTTGAACATAAGAATCTCTTCCATATTTAGAATCTATTTTTATCGGAAACCCATTACTATCCCATGCAACAAAAGCGATTTCAGCATTTTTGATACTTTTACCAGAATTATTTTTTATATTGGCTATAAGCAAATCTGGATATAAACATTTATAATCTTCATCTTGGACTAGATATTCAGTTGAATATACCACTACGGGTTGATTAGAAATTTCCATTTCTAATGATTCTTTTGTATATTTACTACTCTCAGATTGGCCATTTTGATTTTGGCTTTGATTATTATTATTGGTGTTATTTCCATTTGATGTATTATTATCTAATGGTTTTTTAATAATTCCACAACTGGTAGTTCCAAACAAACATATTACACATAATACAATTAACAAAATACTTAAAGTTTTATTTTTCATTATTTTAATCCTTCCCTTCTTGTTATCATAATCTTTTAATAACTAATTTGCATTCGAGAACAAGTTTTATTACCTTTTTTTATGTTCTATTTTATCTCCTTTCATATAGATAATATCATATTTTTGTCGTTTTGGGTAAAAAATTGTCATATTTAAAATTTTCTATCTCTCTCCTTTTTCTTTTTACAATCAAATTTTTTTCAAAAAAATGACATTAACTAATCATTGGCTAATGTCATAAATTTTAATAATATACGCTTCTCAAATAACTAGATGCTCCAGCTGCTGCAATTATTAAAAAGATTATAAGAATTATCAAGGCTATTAATAAAGCACAAAAGTAAGAACGAGCATAATTTCGTAAATTAATCCTATTTGTTGCCCCACATGATTACTGGTACAAATTAGATCAGCAAAGATTCATGCAATATTATAATAAAACAAAAGATGATTTTATAAACATTTTCAAAAGAAATTACTTGTAAGAATATTATAATTAGTAAAGAGATGCCTAATTTGTGGGTGCTAGACCTCAGTCCTTTTATTTTAACTTGTTAATTTAAAACGGAAGGAGGTGGTCCTATGAAAGAAATAAATGTTAATGGATTACTTAGTAATTCTAATAATCGCTCTTGTAATGATTGCATATATTCTAAACAAGGATTAAAAAACAGCGCCTACTCAGCATTGAATAGACGCCAAAACAATTAATTTTGGACTGAGGCACCTAATAACAGCGAATTAGGTATCTCTTTTTATGTCCTATAGAAGAAAAGCAAAACGCTTTTTTTCTTCTTTAATATTATATACTAATTTTCATTAATATATTCATAACAAATTGCAACAATAATATCAATTTGTCAATACAAATTATACTACAATTACACTATATTTCAATACTTATTTAATTCAATAGCAAAAAATAAAATATGTAAAGTTACTTCACATCTAATCTTTTCTAAATTTACATTGTTTTGAAATATTGTTATAATTTTAGATAAGGTAAGGAGGTTTTTATGGATAAAGAAACTGAAAATCTTGAACTTTTAGTGGATTCGCTTATGAGAATTAATAATAAATTATTTCAAGCTATTTCAGAAGGATTAAAAAGATATAAAGAAAATCCTAATGACGAATTTTTAAAATATTTATTGCCTTTTTTATCCGAAATAAGAGAAAATGTTTTAGCTCATCAAGTGGATGTCGTTGAGTTTTTAAATTTAAATGATGAAATGGTTTTAGATAATTCTAAAAGAATGCTTGATAAAGCTAAGAATGAGACCGCAAGTTTAAAAGATGAAATTGATAAGTTGAATCCGGATCATAGTTTTGATGGTTATACTCCATCTTTATAATACAAAAGGACTTAGTGGAAATGAATGATTCTATTAAGCCCTTTTTTTAAAACTAAAAAGCGAAAAACATGTAGAATAATAATTATTATCTTATAATATTTTGTATTTAGGGGATACAATGATAGGTTTGAAAGCAGATATGGTTAAATTAGAACTATATAATTATGAATGGAAATGGAATTTGAAATTGAAAAAGAAAGATTGCTATCTATTTTAAGTGGATTTGAAGTTGATGTTCAACATATAGGAAGCACCCCAATTGAAGACTGCCCAGCTAAACCTGTTATTGATATTTTTATTGGAATTGAATTTTTAGAATATGGTGAGCAACTTGTACCAATATTAGTCGCTAATGGTTATATTTACGAAGCTGAAAGAGATTTTCGAAGAAAAAAAATAAGGAGAAATAAGAATAATGAATAATGATGTTCAATTTGAAAAGAACAATATAGTTTTTAATTATAGAGTAGCCATAGTTATAAGAAATGGTGAAAAAATATTAATACAAAAAGATGATAGAGCTAGTCATTATACATTGCCAGGTGGAAGATGTGAATTAGGTGAAAATTCTATTAATACTGGAATGAGAGAGTTTAAAGAAGAAACTGGAATTGATATTACATTAAAAAAGAAAGTTGGTATGATAGAAAATTTTTTTGTTTCTAGTTTTAATGGTAAAAATTATCATGAAATATTAATGATTCATGAATATAAATTCAATGATTATAATTTGTATAATAAATCATCCATTGCAAATATTGAAGAAAAGAAGAAAGAACATTTAACATATATATGGTTAAGTGTTGATGAATTAAAAAAGGCAAATTTTAAGCCTGAAGTAATCTTGGATATGATAAAAAAAGATGAATTTCAACATTATATATTTGATTAAATTAAAGGTAAAGTAAAACAACCTTTTGAAGAAAATTTTATCGTTTAAATTGTCCTAAAGAAAAAAGTATAACTTTTTGGCCTAAATTTTGGGCAAAGAAAAAACCCCGAAAATATGGGTTTTTTTAATAATCTAAATGGTGGCTCCAGCGGGAATTGAACCAGCGACACAAGGATTTTCAGTCCTCTGCTCTACCGACTGAGCTATGAAG
>CANRKS010000008.1 GCA_947631285.1 uncultured Bacilli bacterium
TTCTCTTAAAAACTACCATTTTCTCTTACATTTCACTTTTTTCTAACTTTTCTGAAATTTATCTTTTCATTTGAGCTTTTTAAGCAACTTTACACTTTTTAGATAAAAATATTCATAAATTTAAATAAAGAAGCTTTAATTATTTTTTAATTATTTTAATTTCAAAATTAAACTTATTAGCCAGATCAATTAAATCTTTAAAATAGTAATTAGTTCTTCCGTATTCATTTGATTGTTGCCAATCTCTTGACTTATTAATTTTTTTAGCAAATTCTTCTTGAGTTAAATTAGTAGCTTCTCTCATAAAGCGAAGAATTTCATTAGGTTTATAATCATTTGCTTTAAATTCCATATTTTACACCTACGTTTACAATTATAAATTATTTAAAGGGATATTTATTACATAACGTATTGACAATACGTGTTACTTTTTGCTATATTTATTTTATGATACGTACTAATAATACGCTATGTTAATTTAAAAACGATTGATTCAAATAATTTAAAAGTGCCAACATAAAGGAATTGGTTAAATGAAAAAGAGTAAATACTTAGTAATTGGAATATTGATATTAGGAGTAATGTGTTTAATAAAGATAATAGTTAAGAATTCTTATGCCTATTATAGTAGTAATGAAAAGTTAGATATTATATCGGCGAAGATAAAAATAGCTACGGGAGGTGAAGAGATTCCCTCTAAGGTAGCAGGTTCTGATATAAATGTTCAACTTTTTATGCAAGATCAAAGCGATGATAATAAATATAACTTAATAAATTATGCCCCTGTTTTTGGTTATACCCTTAATAATGAGAAAAGTAACTGTGTTCCTTCTAGGGAAGTATTATCTTATTCTGATTATAAAATGGAAAATGATAGAATAAAGTTTACCGTTAAAGATGAAGGAGGATTAAATGGGCCAAAACAACTTATATGTCGCATATATTATGATAAAACTATCGGGGCTAATATTACGGTATATGCTTTAGTCCAAGATAATGAATTTGGCGTAAGAGAATATGAAGGAGCAAAATATCGCTTTTTAGATAATATAAGTAATTTAGAAGAAGATAAATATTTAGGAAGTGAATGCAGTTATCAATATGAGAATATTGATTTAAAATTTGAGAATGGCCAGTTTATGTTTAACACAGATAAACCAAATACATGTTACGCTTATTTTAGTAAATAATGGGGAGGAAATATGAAGAAGAAGATAATAATAGGGCTTGAGATAATATTAATAATAATGGAAGTGGGCTTTTTAGTAATAGGAAATAAAGAAGAAGAAGTAAAAGGGATAGAGACAGTTGGCTATCAAGAAAAGATAAAAACAAATAAGACATTTGCCTATATGATGTATAATGATGAAACAAAAGATTATGATGAAGATCCGAATAGAACAGAATGGCCAGCCTTAGATGATTATGCATATGTAAAATCAGTATGTTATGATGGCGAAGGAAATGTTTTAAAGACAAGTGAAGTTTTAAAATTTGATAGAGCATCATTTACAGCCTCAGTAAGTACCAAAACCACTTTATATTGTTATTTATATTTTGCCCCAGCATACACCCCATTGGGAGCGTTTTTAAAAAACTCAACCGAAGGGACATTTGAAACAGAGGCTGATTTAGAAGCAAGGAATAAAGAATTAACAAGTGCGGGAGTAGCTACAGAAGACTTAGATACTTTAAGAAGATTTGTGGGAACAACAACTGATGTCAAAGATAATTTCATCTGTTTTGGAACGAGCGATCAAAGCGAATGCCTTGAGAATTTAGATTTATATATGTATAGGATTATTGGCTTAGATAACAAAACTGATGAGATCAAAGTAATAAAAGCAACCAAAATTGTAAAAGGGAAAACATATAAATTTTCATGGCATAATGATCAATATGTAGATAAAAATTGGTTTGAATCAGATATATATAAATATTTAAATGATTCTAATGTGAGTGATACAGTAAGTGAAAATTACTTTATTGGAAATCCTTATTACAATTATATGCGCGAAGATAAATGGGTAAATTTAATAGTTTCCCATCCAACTTGGTATTATGGAAATGTTAATTCGAATACAACTATACCTAAAACAAGTTATTTAAATGAGAGAAGCCAAAAATCAAATAGTAATACCAATTCAGTAGGGATGATGTACTTAAGTGACTATTTATATGCTGGTCCTTTAGATACGACTAATTGGTTATTTATTCAAAATGGATTACGGGGAGAATTAAATACTGGTACACCAGTTTTAAATGGAGAGTTACAACAACCAACCTCCGAGTCAGAATGGACAATGACTCGTTTTGGCTTATCCGGCAATACTAATCGTGTACGTGATGTAGCTGATAATGGTAGTGTAAGTAGTTATGTTTCGGTCATTACAACTGCGGTTCGTCCTGCCTTCTATCTAAATTCTGGCTTAAAACTAGGTGGACATGGTAAAATAGATGATCCTTATGTTATTTCAAACTAAATAAAAAAATCTTTTTCAAGATTTTCTATTCAGAAGTGTCAATTGTAATCCATTCTGTTGTTCCACATTCAGTACATATTTGGGGAACAAGAACTTTTTTGCCTTTAGGAAGATCAATTTTCTCCTCTAAAGTTACACAAAGCATACCGCTTTCTTTATCGATGTAACATCTTCCTTGCGTTTGAGCTTCTTGACACTTACTACAACCTGGTTTTTTCATTTTCTCACCATTTATATTATGGCTTTCTTTTACTATAATTATTCTTTAAAATAAGGTATAATATTATTGGTGGTAAGTATGGAATATAAAATTAATGCTCGGGTTAGTAATCGCCATGTTCATTTGACTAAAGAAGTCTATGAACAACTTTTTGATGGAGAACTAACGGTGCGTAACTATTTAAATCAAAAAGGCGAGTATGCTTCAACTGAGGTTGTAACTATTTCTTGTGGGGATAAAAAAATTGAAAACGTTCGCGTTTTGGGGCCATTTCGCAGCTATAATCAAGTAGAAATATCTCGTTTAGATGCTCGTGTTTTGGGAGTAAATCCTCCAGTTAGAAGAAGTGGCGATTTACAAGATAGTTTAGAAATTACTTTAGAAACTGAAAAAAATAAAGTAACGGTGAAAGGTTTAATTATTGCTAATCGCCATGTTCATCTTAATTCTTTAGATAAGGAAAAATATGGAGTAGAAGATGGTGACATGGTCAAGATTAAAATAGATGGCGCTAAAAGCGGCATTATTGATGCGATGGTTAAAATTAGCGATAATGGTTATTATGAACTTCATCTGGATACTGATGATGCTAATGCTTTTTTATTAAATGATGGCGATGAAGTCACTTTAATTATTTAAGTGGTGATGAAATGGAATGGAAAATAGGTAATGTTAAAATTCCTAACCAAGTTGTTTTAGCCCCGATGGCCGGAGTTACTAGTACTACTTTTAGAAGTATTTGTAAAAAAATGGGGGCAGGTTTAGTTGTTGGCGAAATGGTTTCAGATAAAGCTTTAATTTATGATTCTAAGAAAACTTATGATCTTTTAAAAATGCAAGAGTTAGAAAGGCCGATTTCCCAACAGATATTTGGTTCCGATCCCGATACTATGGCTCGAGCAGCCCAAATTGTGGAAGAATATATGCATCCTGATATTATCGATATTAATATGGGATGTCCAGTTCCGAAGATAGCTATTAGAAGTAAAGCGGGAAGCAGTCTTTTAAAAGATCCCGAAAGAGTGCGGAGTATCATTCGATCTGTAGTGGCGGCTGTATCGGTTCCGGTGACGGTTAAAATTCGTTTAGGTTGGGATGAAAAAAGTATTAATGCTCCCTTAATTGCCAAAATTTGTGAAGAAGAAGGAGCTAAAGCAATATTTGTTCATGGAAAAACGAGAAGTGAAGGTTATACTGGTAAAGTGCATTTAGATGAAATTAAGAAAGTCGTCGAAAGTGTTAAAATACCAGTTATTGGTAATGGGGATATTACCGATTGTTATACCGCCAAAAAAATGTTAGATTATTGTGGATGCCAAGCAGTTATGATTGGTCGAGGTGCTTTAGGTAATCCTTGGATTTTTAAAGAATGTAATGATTATTTAGAAAAGGGCATAATTCCTAAAAAAGTTTTTCTAGACGAAAAAATAGCTATGATGCGTTATTTTGTTACTGAACTCATCAAGGAAAAAGGAGAAGTTGGGGGAGTATTAGAATTAAGAAGTAATCTTATGTATTTTTTAAAAGGACTTAAAAATACTAAAAATTTAAAATTAGCTATTTGTAAGGCCAAGACCAAAGAAGAGCTTTTAGCTTTAATAGATGAATATGCAAAAGAAGAAAGTGAGGATAAGTGAACTTAGATATCTTGGATAATAAAATTATTATATGTGAAGATAGTTATAAGAAAGCTATTTTAAAGGGAGCTTTAAAAAGCCAAACTCTTTTGCGTGTTAAATTTTATTCAAAAAAAGAATTTTTTCGTGAATACTTTTTTTCATATGATGAAGAAAGCATATATTATGTAGTTAAAAAATATAAAGTTAAAGTATCAATAGCTAAGATGTATTTAGAAAATTTAATTTTGATTGAAGATAAAGAATATCAAAATGAAAAATTAAAGTTTTTAAAAAAATTAAAAGAAGAATTAAAAGAAGAACATTTATTAAAAGAAAATCCTTTATTTAAAGAATTTATTACTTCAAAAGAAATAATGGTTATTGGTTATCTTTTTTTAGAAAAATGGGAAGAAGAGATCTTTAATAAATTAAAGGCCAACATTATTATGCCTAAAGAGAACTCTTCTTTAAAAGAAGTTATAGAATTTCCAAATAGAGAAGAAGAAGTTAATTATGTGGCAAGAGAAATTTGTAAGCTTATCTTAAAGGGTGTTAGCATTAACAAGATTAAGCTTATGAATGTTAGTGAAGATTATTATGATTTATTAGAGCGTATTTTTTCTTTTTATCATATTCCGGTGCGCATTCCTTCTAAAGTAAATTTATTAGGTTATAATATAACGCATCAATTCCTAGATGATTTAAGAAATAAGAAGTTAGTCAAATTTTTTGAAAGTATTCCTTCTTTAGAAGAAAAAATTGTTAGTAAAATAATTAATATTTGGAATAAATATCTTTTTTTAGATGATATTAATGATGCTTATGATTTAATTTATGAAGATTTTAAAAATACTTATGTCGACTTTTATAACAGAGAAAAATATATTGAATTATTAGATTTTAATGATTGTCCGGGACCTGATAATTACATCTTTCTTTTAAATTTTAATGCTAATAGTATTCCTAATTATGTTAAAGATGAAAGTTATATGACGGATAAAATGAAAGATGAAGTATCTTTATATCCAACTAATATTTTAAATGAAAAAATAAAAACAAATACTATTTTAAAACTAAAAAGTATGGCTAACTTAGTTATAACTTATAAATTAAAAGATGCTAAATTAGAATGTTTTCCTTCTAATTTAGTTAGTTTAATGTCCTTAGATATTAAGATTCCTCATGAAGAGAATTTACTTAGTTATTCTCATTTAGCTGATGCCTTAAAATATGCCAGTTATTTAGATGAAATGAATAAATATGGTAATATTGCTCCTGATTTAGGTTTATATAAAAATAATTTTCCTAAACTTCCTTATAAGACTTTTACTAATAAGTATCAAAAAATTTCCCCGAAAAGTTTAAAAGAATATTTAAATAAAGGTTTAACATTATCTTATAGTTCTTTAAATAATTATAATAGATGTCATTATCGATATTATTTAGAAAATATTTTAAATTTAAATCCCTTTACAGAGACATTTGATACTTTTATTGGCTCTTTATTTCATGATGTTTTAGAAAAATGTTTAAATAGTCAAAAAGATATTTCTTCTGAAGTAGAAAATTATCTTCATTTACATGAAAAAATTTTAGATCCCAAAGAAAAATTTTATGTTACTAAACTAATGAAAGATATGGAATTTGTTCTTGCTTATTTAAAAGAGCAAAAAGAAGAGATTGGCTTAAAAGATGAACTTCATGAAAAATATATTGTCATAAATAAAAAGTCATCAATTCCTGTTAAATTTGTGGGTATTGTTGATAAGATTCTTTATAAAAAAGAGGGAAATAAAACTATTGTGGCAATTGTTGATTATAAGACGGGAAATGTGGAAAGTGAAATAAATTATGCTTTATATGGCTTAGCGATGCAACTACCAATTTATTTATATTTAGTTGTAAAATCTAAGTTATTTCCTAATCCTGTTTTAGCGGGCTTTTATTTAGAACATATCTTAGATAAAGATTTAAAGCGTAGTGATGATTATCTTTTAAAAAGAAAAGATAGTTTAAAATTAAGAGGCTATTCTAATAAAGATATTGCTATTTTAAAACAATTTGATCGTCATTATGAAAATAGTAATTTAATTAAAGGATTAAGAACTAATAGTAAAGGTGATTTTTCTTCTTATAGTAAAGTTTTAAGTAATGAGGAAATTTCCCGATTACTTTACTTGACCGAAGAAACAATTAATATGGATATCGTTAGAATCTTAAGGGCGGATTTTTCCCTTAGTCCGATAAAAATCGGTTATGAAAAAGATTTAGGATGTATGTATTGTCCGTTTAGTGATATTTGTTTTAAAGAAGAAAAAGATTATATTATTTTAGATGAAATAAAAGATCTTAGCTATTTAGGAGGGGAATAATATGCCAAACTGGACCAAAGAACAATTAGAGGCGATTAAAAAGAGGGGGAAAAATATAATTGTTTCGGCTGGAGCTGGTTCTGGTAAAACAGCAGTTTTAACAGAAAGAGTTATTGAAAAGTTAAAAAGTGGAGTTAAAATAAATGAACTTCTAATTTTAACATTTACAAATGCTGCAGCAAAAGAAATGAAAGAAAGAATTAGGGGGAAAATTAAAGAATTACCTGAGTTACAAGATAATTTAAATCTTTTGGAAAGTGCTTATATTACGACTTTTGATTCTTATACTTTATCATTAGTAAAAAAATATAGTGATATTTTAAATGTAAGTAGTAATTTGGAAATAATATTAGATAGTATTATAAATCCTTTAAAAGAAGATTTTATGGAGGAAGTTTTTAAAGAATTATATATAGAAGATGATCCAGACTTTAAAAATTTTTTAGATTTATTTACTGTTAAAAATGATACAAATATTCAAAAATATCTTTTAAAAATTTATGATAAATTAGCTTTAATTAGCAATTTAGATGAATACTTAGATCATTATTTAGAGAACTTTTTAAGTAAAGAAAAGATAGAAGAATATTTAAAAGAATATGAGGGTAGCCTAAAAGAGGCAATTAATGAAATAGAGGATAATTTAATTTTTATAACTGATGCTTATCCCGATTATGGTCATCTTTTAGAAAATGCTTTAGATAAATTAATGACATCTTCTTGTTATGATGAGATCAAAAAAGAAGTAAATGTTGTGATACCAAGAAGACCTAATAATAGTGAAGATATCAAAGAATATAAAGACCAAATTGATAACATTATTAAAAATTTAAAAAAAGAATTACGTTTTAAAGATAGGAGAGAAATAGAAGAGTCATTAGAACTAACTAAAGAGTATATTAAAGTTATTATTAAAATAATTAGAAGATTTAAGAATAAATTAGATACTTACAAAAAGGAAAATGACTTATATGAATTTAATGATGTTTCTTTAATGGCTATTAAATTATTAAAAGAAAATCCTTCTATTTTAGAAGAAGTAAAAAATAGTTTTGCCGAGATATGTATAGATGAATATCAAGATACTAATGATATTCAAGAAGAATTTATTAGCTTAATTAGAAATAATAATGTTTATATGGTGGGTGATATTAAACAATCTATTTATGGTTTTCGCAATGCTAATCCTAGTATTTTTAAAGCTAAATATGATCTATATAAAGAAAATAAGGAAGGCTTAAAAATTGATTTATTAGCTAACTTTCGTTCTAGAAAGGAAGTAGTTAAGGCTATTAATACCATCTTTTCCCTCATTATGGATGATGATATTGGTGGGGCTAGTTATAAAGAGAGTCATCTTATGCATTTTGGTAATCAAATGTATGAAGAAAAAAAGGCTAGTGATAATGAATTAGCTATTTTAAGATATGAAAATAAAGAGGGATTTAGAAATAATGAAATTGAGGCTTTTATCATTGCCCGTGATATATTAAGTAAAGTTAATAATCATTATCAAGTTATTGATAAAAAAGAGCAAACTTTAAGAGATGCCCGTTATGATGATTTTTGTATAATCATGGATAGAGGAGTTGATTTTCCCCTTTATAAAAAAATATTTGAGTATTTAAATATTCCTCTAACTATTTATGAAGATAGCATTTTAACTAAAGATATAGATGTTAAATTATTAAATAATTTAATTGGTTTAATATTATTAATAAAAGAAGAAAACTTTAATATTAATTTTAAATATTATTTTATGAGTGTTGGTCGTAGTTATTTATTTACTTATAATGATAATTATTTATTTGAAATTATGAAATCATCTTCTTTTAAAGAAACGACCCTATATACTAAGGCATTAAATATAGCTCAAAAGATTGACTTTTTAACAAGCTATGATTTATTAAAATTAATTTTAAAAGATTTTCAAGTTTATGAAAAAATGATTATGGTGGGGAAAATTAAAGAGAGAACAGAAAGAATAGATAACTTATTAATAATGGCGAAAACTTTAAGTAATATGGGTTATACTCCCCATATGTTTCATGAGTTTATGGAAAAGACTATGAAAAGTAATTATGAAATAAAATATCCTGAAGAAAAAGAAAATGCTAATAGTGTTAAAATTATGAATATTCATAAATCTAAAGGATTAGAATTTAGTATCTGTTATTATAGTGGTTTTTATAAAACTTTTAATATAGATGAAGTAAAAGAGAAATTTACCTTTACTAAAAAATATGGTTTTATTGTTCCTTTCTTTAAAGAAGGAGTAGATGATACTATTTTAGCAAGTCTTAATAAAAGAGATTATTTAAAAGAAAGTATTTCAGAGAAAATAAGACTTTTATATGTGGCTTTAACAAGGGCTAAAGAAAAAATGATTATTGTGGCACCCATAGATGTAAAAGATAAAGTAATAAATGGAGTTTCTTACAATGTTAAAATTAAATATAATTCTTTCTTAAGTATTATGAATTCAATTGCTAAAAACTTAGAAGAATATATAACTTTTGTCGATATAAATAATCTTGGATTAACCAAAGAATATTTATTTACTAAAAACTTATCTTTAAAAATTAAAAAAGATGAAAGAAAAATAGCTTATCAAGAAATAGAAGAAGAAAAAGAGATTTTAAAAGAAGAAAGAGCCTCTAAAAAGGAAATAAAAGTTAAGGATTTAAAAGAGAGAAAAGCTTTAGAATATGGTTTATATCTTCATCAAGTCTTAGAGATGAGTGACTTTTTAAAGATAAAAGAAGATAGCCCGGTTTATGATGCCGTTAAAACTTTAATTAAAGAGTTAAATATTACTAGTAAGACTAAAATATATAAAGAACAAGAATTTATCTATGAAAAAGAGGGAATTAGTTACCATGGAATCATTGATTTATTGTTAGAAAGTGAAAAAGAAATTAAGATTGTTGATTATAAACTAAAAAATACGACGGATGAGGCTTATTTAAAACAACTAAAAGTTTATTATGACTATCTTAAAGAAATAACTAAAAAAGATATTAAAGTCTATTTATTTAGTATTTTAAATAAAGAATTAGAAGAAGTGGATTTAAAAGTTAAAAGTTAAAATTGACAAAAAGAGTTAAGATGCTTATAATATTTGGCCATTAAGGGGAAAAGATATGAAAAAAGAAAATATTAAAAAATTTAAGGGAGTTCAATTATTGGTGGCATCATCTTCTTTTACGATTCTTTTAGGCCTTGGGGGATTAGGATATCACATCAGCAGAGAAATAAAGGATTTTAATGCCTTTTTGGATGATACAATTCATATTCCAAGAGGAATTAATATAGATGTGTATGATTATGCTTATCAAAATAATATAAGGGTTGTTAAAATAAATGATAAGTATTATGAATGGGCGCCAAGAAGAGACCATGAAATTAGCTTTAATCATGATAGATTAGGTAATTTTGAGATGGATTTGAATGGCGATATTTTAGCAACTGATATCCAAAGTGGGTTATTCGAAGCGGTTTACTTAGATGAACTTACTTTATTAGATATGCCGAAAAATCATTTTGCTATTCCTTCTTTTTTACCTAAAGAAGGAGAGTTTATTTATATTCCTTCAGAAGAGGGCGCTAAAATATATTATAATTATTATGATAGCGAACATAATGAATATCTTATTTATGAATTAGAAGATAGCCTTAGAAAAACAAAATAGAACCCTAAGGCTCTATTTCTAAAAGTTTAAGACCGACTTCATTGACAGGACCGGCCCCAATTGTAATAACTAAATCATTGGGTTTTAAATGTTCTTTTAAGTAAGAAACAATTTCAGAAAAACTAGGGAGATAGATAACGTTTGGGTTATCTTTTTTTATTAATTTAACTAAATCATCTTCCGAAACATTATAGATATTAGTTTCTCTTGCAGGATAAATTGGGGCAATGATAACATTATCAAATTTTTTTAAAACTTCTGCAAATTCTTCTAAATGTTCTTTTGTTCTAGAAAAAGTGTGTGATTGAAAAATAGCCCAATTTTGATGACATTTTATGTTTTGACTTGATTTATATGTTGAAAGTATTTCGGTTGGATGATGAGCATAGTCATCATAGACTAAAATATTATCTTGATACGTACCTAGTAATTCAAATCTTCTACCTACACCATGATAAGAATTTAAACCATTAGTTAAGGCCTCTTTACTTAAGTTATAGAAAATACCAATGGCAATAGTAGCAAGAGCATTATAAATATTATGAGTACCAAGGACATTTAAATGGATTTTTAAATATAATTTTTGATGATAATAGACATCAAATAAAGGATGACCATCATCATCAAAAGTAATATTTTCCGCTTTTAAATCAGCTTCCTTATTAATTGCATAAGTTAAGATATTTAAGTGATCGGGATAATTTAGACTCATAGTATTTTCATCATCTTTATTAATAACTAAATAGCCATTATTTGGTAAAAGATTAGTATATTTAGTAAAAGATGATTTAATATTATCTAGATTATGAAAATAATCAAGATGATCATCATCGATATTTAAAATAACTTCACTAGTAGGATTGAATGATAAAAAGCTATCTTTATATTCACAAGCTTCCATGATGAAATAATCTTTCCCCCCCACATAATAATTAGCTTTTATTAAAGGGAGAATAGCGCCGATTTGAATAGTAGGGTTTTTATCATCTTGTAAAAAACAAGTGGCAATCATTCCCGTAGTGGTGGATTTACCATGAGTTCCCGAAATGCAAATAACATTTTTATACTCTTTCGTAAGAAGTCCTAAAAAGACCCCTCTTTCGTACATCTCTTTATGAAGATGATGGGCTTCTTTAAGTTCAGGATCCTCGGAAGAAATGGCTGCTGTATAAACAATAATATCAGCTCTTTTAACTAATTCAAGGTCACTCCCGATAGTTACGGAAATTCCTTTTTCCTTTAACATTTTAACATTGTCATTTAAATTAGCATCAGAGCCAGTAACTTTTCCGCCCAAAGAATGGATAATCATCGCAATACCACTCATGGATATACCTCCAATGCCAATGAAATGAACCGTTTTATCTTTAAACATTAAATGACCTCCTTTTTATAAATATATTATAATATTCTTTAAATAATTAGGCAATAAATAATAAGAATAATAACCCTTTAAAAAAGATAAATTTACTTGACAAAATTTGCACTGTAAATCGAACAAAAAAATTTAAAAAAATGATTTTAAAAATAGATATAGGTGAAACCTAATATAAAATGTTTTTTTTTGAAAAAAAATTCATTTTTTAAAAATGTTCGATTTACAAATTTTAAATTTTTTGTAAAAAAAACATTGCTAAAAAGATGAGGTGGTGCGTATAATAGACTTATAAATGGGAGAGGTAAAAAATGATAAAAGAAGTTGGAGAAAACGACTTAATTGTTGTTAAGAGAAGTGGGCAAAGAGTCCCTTTTAACGGGGCTAAAATTGCTTTAGCTATTAAAAAAGGATATGATAGTGTTTATCCTGAATATGATGAAAAAATTGTTAATAAAGTTTATGAAAAAGTTTTAAAAGTTATTGAAAAAGAATTTAATGAAAGAAAAACAATTGGAATCGAAGAAATTCAAGATATAATTGAAAAAGAGCTTCAAAAAACAGACGAAGAAGTTTATAAATCTTTTTCTGAATACCGGGAAAGAAGAGCGGCTTCTAGAGAAGTGTTTGCGGTTAAGCAACAACATAAATTTGTTAAAGCTATTGAATCTTTAGGATTAAAAAGTTCTAAAGAAGAAAATTCTAAAAGAGAAAATGCCAATGTTGATGGGGATGGCCCAATGGGAACTATGCTTCATTTTGGTTCAACTGTCTCAAGAGAATTTGCTAAAGCATATTTAATGGATGCTAAATATGCAAGAGCTCATGATGAAGGAGCAATTCATATTCATGACTTAGATTTCTGGGCTATGGGTACTACTACTTGTAATCAAATAGATTTAGATAAATTATTTAAAAATGGTTTTTCTACCGGACATGGATTTTTAAGAACCCCAAATGATATTATGAGTTATACCGCCCTTGCAGCCATTTGTATTCAAGCTAACCAAAATGATCAACACGGTGGTCAAAGTATTCCGATGTTTGATTACTATATGGCTCCAGGTGTTAAGAAAACTTTTAAAAAGCAATTAAAACAAATGCTATACGATTATCTAGATTTAGAAGGTTTTTTAGGAACAATTGATTTTAGTAAGATAGAAAATATTGTATCTTCTTTAGAAACAATTGAAATTGAACCTAAAGAAGTATTTAAAGATTATATAACTAGTGAAAGGTTAGAAGAATTATTTAGGAAAGCTTATGAAAAAGCTTTAGTTAAAACGGATCGGATTACTTTCCAAGCTATGGAGGCTTTTATCCATAATTTAAATACCATGCATTCTCGGGCAGGAGCTCAAGTTCCATTTTCATCTATCAATTTTGGAACTGATACTTCACCAGAAGGAAGAATGGTTATTAAAAACTTCTTATTAGCGACTGATGAAGGTTTGGGTCATGGCGAAACTCCAATCTTCCCAATTTCCATCTTTAAATTAAAAGAAGGAATAAGCTATAACGAAGGAGATCCTAACTATGATTTATTTAAATTAGCTTGTAAAGTATCAGCGAAAAGGTTATTCCCTAACTTCTCATTTATGGATTCATCTTTTAATAAACCATATTTAAAAGGTAATGATCCAAAAACCGAAGTTGCTTATATGGGATGTAGAACAAGAGTAATTGGTAATGTATCTTATCCTGATAAAGAAATAACACCAGGAAGAGGTAACTTATCATTTACTACGATCAATTTACCAAGACTTGGTATTAAACACGGAATTGTTGATGGCAGTAGAGAAAAAGCTGATATGAAAGGATTCTATGAAGAACTTGATGATTTATTAGAATTATGTAAAGGTCAATTACTGCAAAGATTTGATATTCAATGTAGTAAAAGTGTTAATAACTTTAAGTTCTTACTGGGAGCCCATGTTTGGTTAGATTCTGAAAAATTAGAACCAGGTCAAAAGATTAGAAAAATATTAAAACATGGTACATTATCTATTGGCTTTATTGGCCTTGCGGAATGTTTAAAAGCTTTAATTGGTGAACATCATGGTGAATCAGAAAAAGCGCAAAAATTAGGCTTAGAAATAGTTAAACATATGCGTGATAAATGTGATGAATATAGTCAAGAGTTGAAACTTAATTTCACTTGTCTAGCCACTCCAGCGGAAGGTTTAAGTGGTCGATTTGTGGGTATTGATCGTTCCATTTATGGCAAAATAAAAGGAGTAACGGATAGAGAATATTATACTAATTCATTCCATGTTCCTGTTTATTATCATACCACTATTCAACATAAATTAGAGGTTGAAGGAAAATATCATAAATTAACAAATGCTGGTCATATTTCTTATATAGAAATAGATGGTGATACAGCGAATAATGTCGAAGCATTTGAAAAAATAATTCGAATTATGCATGATTCTGATATTGGTTATGGTGCAGTTAACCATCCAGTTGATCGTGATCCAGTTTGTGGTTATGTTGGGGTAATTGGAGATGTATGTCCAAAATGTGGACGAAGAAATTTTGAAGGGGTTCCGGTTGAAACAATAACAAATCTTAATTGTGATTGCTAATAATAAATAAGGAGGAGGAAATATTATGGAAGCACAAGTAAAAAAAGTAAAAACGATTGGGGAAGGCGTTGGATTTGAAAGAATCAGAAGAATAACTGGTTATTTAGTTGGAACAACAGAAAGATTTAACAATGCTAAAAAAGCTGAGGAACAAGATAGAGTAAAACATACAGGTCTTAATCTTCACGAAAAAAATTCTACCTCTAAAGCTTGCTAATGAAGATTCGCCTAGCGGCACCTTTACAATCTGACAGTGTTGTCGATGGATTTGGAGTAAGGACAGTTATATGGACTCAAGGATGCTCCCATAACTGTCCTTTTTGTCAAAATCCCCAAACTCATGATTTTGCGGGGGGAGAAGAATACGAGGTAGAAGAAATTTGTGAAGAATTAAAAAATTTGCAAAATCAAGATGGCATTACTCTAAGTGGGGGAGATCCTTTATATCAAGTTGAAGCAGTATTAGAAATTGCTAAGTTTGCCAAAAAAATAAACCTCAATGTTTGGTGTTACACTGGGTTTACTTATGAGCAAATAATAGAAATGAGTCAAAAAAATAATAAGTATAGAGAATTGCTTAATTATCTAGATGTCTTAGTAGATGGCTTATTTGTAAATGATTTAAAAGATTTAAATCTTTTATTTAGAGGATCTAGTAATCAAAGGTTAATAGATGTTCCGAAAACTTTAAAAAATGGTAAAATAATCATCATTCCTGAAAGTGATGGCATTATGGAAAAGTTTAAAAGAAAAGAAAAAACTTATATATAAAAAGTTGTCAAAAGATAAAATTGACAACTTTTTTAAAACTCTAAATATTTTATTTTTTATGAATGCTTTCTAAATATTTAGTCAAAATCCAAACTACTAAATTGTTTAAACTTCTTTGCTCCTCTAAAGCTAACATATCTAACTCTTTTTTAAGGTCTTCATCAATTCGGATATAAATAACTTCTTTATTCATACTGCTATCTCCTTGCTATCTCTATATTAATTCATTTTGCCCAAAAATAATGCTTGCATATTGCAAGCTTAATTGTTATAATTTAATAAGATAGCATAGTGCTTGCAAGTAAGGGCAAAAGAAGGTAAAAATATGAATATAAGAGAAAGGATCAGTAAAGTTAAAAATAAAGAATTAATAATAGCTTTAGTCATAGTTATGCTCATAATTATTGTTAAATTGTTTCCGACATATGCTTATTATGGCTCCTCTGATGATCTTTTCATTGTAAAAGCTACGGTTGGTGGATTTGCTGGGGAAGGCGAAGGCGTAAAGCAAGGCCCAATTGATCGAAATACTGATGTTAATATAATTCTTTATACTCAAATGCCAGACAATGCCAAAAAATATATGATTAGTAAGTATGTTCCGGCGACAGGATATAAAGTTAATGAAACAGTTTCAAATTGTTATCCAGCAAAAGGCTCAGAAGTTACATATAAAGATGATAAATATTATACAATTAAAGAAGACGGAACAGTTCATATTGAATATAGTGAATCAAAACCAACTCAGGTAGTATGTCGAATTTATTATGATCGTGATAAATTATCTGACGTTATAATATATGCCTATATACAAGATTCCAATGGTGATAGAGAATATGAAGGTGATAAGTATAGATTAGTAAATCAAGTAGAAGATAATTATTCTTTACTTGGCCATAAGTGTACTAATTCAAAAGTTAACACTGATTTTACATATGATAATGGTTTTAATATTGTAACAGATGGGCCGAATACTTGCTATGCTTATTTTAAAGAAAGTTAAAGAGGAAAAAGATGAAGAAAAAAATTATATATAATCTATTAATAATTGCTTTATTAATAATCTTAGGTTATGAAAGTTATAATACTATTAAGACTCTTAATGATAATAAAATAATAGAAAATATTAAAGTAATAGATAATTATGCCAATAATAAAACTTTTGCTATTATGGTTCAAGATGCTGATACCGAAGATTGGCATGAAGATGAAAATAGAGATTCATGGCCCGATCCAAGTGAATATGGATTTGTGAGTGCTGATTGTACCGATAGTGAGGGATCACAAATAGATTATAGAAATATTTTGCAATTTGATTTGGCAAATAATTCCGCCATTATAAATACTAAAAATAGTATTTATTGCACTCTTTATTTTGCTAAAGGAACACCTGTAATGCAAAAATTGCAAGAAACTGGTGGAAGCGTATTTGCTGAAGGTGGGGATCATACAACAGCTGTAGATGGGTTATATCGATATAAAGGAACAGCAGCAGAAGTAACAAATAATTATATCTGTTTTGGGACAACAGATGAAAACGAATGCCTTGGTGATCCAGATAAATATATATATCGAATAATGGGTATAACAGACGGAAGTGTCAAAAATACTGATATAGGTTTAACTGCAAATCAGTTAAAAATAATTAAAGCTCTTCCATCAACCGTAAAGGAACCGTGGAATAGTAATGGTGGTGAAGATGTAAAGTGGGATTCGACAAGTATGAGAAAGTATCTTAATGAAACATTTTATTTGACAATAAAAAATCAGCCGAATGGAGATTATTGGGATAGTATAATATCTGACCATATGTGGTATTGTGTTGCTACCACTTACCTCTCAACTGAAGTAGAAACATCCGAAAAAACTGCAACAAATAGTAAAATAGCATTAATGTATATGCAAGATTATAAATTGGCATCAAAATATGGATCGAACGGAAGCGCAGATGATTGGCTAAACATTCGAGCGGGTTGGAGTACCAGCAAAAGCATGGTTGAATGGACAATGACGAAAGGTGGCTACGATAGAGATTTCAAAAAATATCTTGCATTTCCTATAATAGACTGTGGTGTGGGGAATCCAACGTGGACCGATTCTACCACTTTTGCTGACGTTGCTACTCGCCCTGTCTTTTACCTTCAATCTGATATAAACTTGACTGGTGAAGGAAATAGTGAACATCCATTTAGAATAACAACGAGAAATAATGCTTAAAAGATATTTTAAGAAGGTTAAGCCTTCTTTTTGTTTACAATAATTTACAATTCATTTTACGATAATTTTGTATATGATAACATTATTTGACAAAATGTGATATATTTTTTATAAGTATAATAAAAGAGTAAAGAGAGGGAAAGTATGCGAAAGACAAGTAAATATATCACATTATTATTAATTGTATTATTTACAAGTATTAGAGTCTATGCTGAAGGTATAGATGATTATCACATGCCTACCGAAGAAAGTGAAGATAAATTTTATTTTGTAGGATCAAGTGCTAAAATGAGTGGAGCTAAAGTTACTGATAGTAAATTTAGCTTAGCCGATTATGATTTAGTAACGCCGATTAAAAACCAATATAATACTTCTGCTTGTTGGGCTTTTGCTACTAATTCTTCGATTGAATCAAATATGTTAGTAAAAGGATTAGGAAAAAATGATTTAAGTGAAGCTCACATTGAATTAGCAACGCAAAGTCAATATGCTGCTAATCGTAATACTTTTAATAGAACAAAAGATACAGGTGGTAATTATTTAGTTTCTTCCGCTTATGTAATGAATCAATGGGGGCCAATTAATGAAGATGCTTTACCTTTTGATAAATTATTACAAAATTATAATAATGGAGTAAAAATTTATGCTAGTGATGTTGTCAGTCAAAAAGCTACGGTTGATGTAAACTCAATAGTCTTTTTAGGCAATTCTGGTTCATGTAATGATAATACAATATTAGATATTAAAGAATACTTAATAACTAATGGCGCAATGGCTACTAATATTTATTTGCCTTTTAATAATCGCTCATCATCTTATTTAAATTATACAGGTAGTGAAAAAGTTAATCATGGTATTTCTATAATAGGTTGGAATGATAATGTACTAGCTAATTCATTCAGTAATAAGCCTTCTAGAAATGGGGCTTGGATTATTAAAAATTCTTATGGGGGTAATAATTATCAATATGTATCTTATGATGATGTTCATATTTGTAATAATGTAGTTGGTTTTTTTGATACTGAAAATAATGTAGAAGATAATGCTTATTATTATGATAATTTAGGAGTTAATTCCCAAAAAGAAGCTAGTACTAATAGTATATATTTAAAGAGTGTTTTTAAAACCCAAAATACTAATACCGTAGAAGAGTTAAAAGAAGTATCAATGTATTTTTCAAAGATTAATCAAAACTATGAAATATATTTTGCTAATGGTAATGTTAGTAATGTGAGAAATATGGTAAAAGTAGCTTCAGGCAAATCAAATTTTGTTGGCTATAAAACGATTAAGGTTAGCACGCAAAAAATAAATACTAGTACTTTTACTATTATTATTAGATTAAGTGATAATGGTAATGTCATCTATCAAGTATCTACTAAAACTAGTAATAGTAATGATAACTATAAAACGATTAAGTTTACAAAGGGAGTTCAATTTATTTCTCAAGATGGTTTAAATTATACAGATATTGTTAATAACAAGGAAGCATATCATGTTCCTATTAGGGCTTATACTAATACAGTAAAAGTAAGTTATTCATCTAGCGTTGGGAAAACGGAAGAAACAAGTAAAGTAGAAACTAAAGAAAATAATGATAAATTATATGCAAAAATAACAATTACTCCTAATAATGTGGGAGAAAGTAATCCTGAATTAAATGATAATCCATATACGGGCAGTTTAAATCCTTGGGTTTTGATTATATTTTTAATGAGTATTTCTTATCTTTTATTTAAAAAATTAAAAAGCAAAAAAGTCTTTAAAATTTAAGGCTTTCATTGCTTTTTTTCCTTAATTAAGTATATAATTAATTTGAAAGAAGGAATCTTATGTTAGAAGGTAAAAAAGTATTAGTTTTAGGCATGGCTAAAAGTGGTTTGGCTGCTTCTCGACTATTAAATGCCCAAAATCAAGTTATCGTAACTGATCAAAAAGAACAACCTTTAGAAATATTAAAAGAATTGGAAGACTTAAATGTTTCATTTAAGCAAAGTAAAGATGCTAGGGAATTATTAGATGCTAGTTTTGACTTATTAGTTAAAAGTCCTGGAATAGTTCCTTCTCACCCTTGTGTCCAAAAAGCCAGAGAGTTAAATATTCCGGTTGTAAATGAAATGGAATTAGCCTATCATTATCTTCCTAAAGATGTAACTATAATTGGTATTACTGGCTCTAATGGCAAAACAACAACAACGACAATCTTATATGATTTATTACGTATTCATAATCTCCCTGCTATTTTGGGAGGTAATATAGGTTATCCTTTATGTGAAGTTTTAAAAGATGTTAATAAAAATAGTATTTTAGTTTTAGAAATATCTGATCATCAATTATATGATTTTAAAGATTTTAAAACTAATTATAGTATTTTAACTAATTTATATCCTACTCATTTAGATTTTCATGGTAATTATGAAAATTATATCAATGTTAAAAAGAAAATATTTAATCATCATACATCTTTAGATAAAGCTTATCTTAATTATCAAAATTTTGATAGTTTAAAAATAACTGAAGATATAAAATCAACTAAATATTATTTTAATAATAAGGATAATTATTATAATGATGAAGGTATTTTTATTAATAATGAATTAGTTTTAAAATTAGATGAGATAAAAATAAAAGGAAAACATAATTATGAAAATGTTTTAGCGGCTTTATTAGTTTTAAAAGAATTTGCTTGGGATTTAGATAAAATAAAAAATTACTTTCGTAATTTTAATGGGGTAGAACACCGTCTAGAAATTGTCGATAGTAAAAGAAATATTGCCTTTTTTAATGATTCTAAAGCGACTAATCCCACTTCAACTTTAATGGCTTTAAGGACTTTAAATGGAAAAGTTAATTTAATATTAGGGGGAAAAGAAAGAAGTCAAGATTTTAATGAACTAAATGAAGAAATTAAGAAAGTAATTAAAATTTATGCGATTGGGGAAGTCGAAGATAGAGTTGAAGATTATGCTCGAAAAATGAATATTCCTTGGGAGAAATGTGGAACTTTAGAAAGAGCCATGCAAAAAATAAAAGAAGACGTAAGAGACGGGGAAATAGTGTTATTATCTCCCGCTAGTGCATCGTGGGATCAGTATGATAAATTTGAAACTAGAGGCAATGAATTTAAAAAACTAGTTGAAAAATTATTTGATTAAAGATATAATTGTATATAGTAGTAAAAGGGGTTCGATGAAATGAACGAAAATAATAACTTAAATGGATCAGTTTTAGGAAATGTAACTGATGGAGGAATACCTCCTTTAAGTCCTGCTCCTAATTTAACTAATCAAGTAGGAGGAATAGAAACTTTAAATGGACCAGTTCCAAGTGAAGCACCAACGCCTGAACCTATTCCTGCTGGACCAGTAAATCCAACACCAGTAGCACCGGAGCCAATAGTTAATCCAGCATCAAATATGGAGTCAAACGGTATGCCAACTCCACCTAGTGTTCCGCCAATAGAACCAACACCAATGCCTTCAACAGAGTCACCTATGCAACCAGATTTAGGAATGCCTGAGCCACTTCCGGTAACACCGGAACCAGCTTATACAAATCCAAATTCAATTGGAAATAATGTGGGAAGTATGCCTGGATTTGAAAGCTCTAGTAATATAGGAACGACCCCACCAATTTCTTTTGAGCCAGAAAAGCAACCTGTTAAGAAAACTAATAAAATGGTCTTTATAATTATTATATTAGTTGTTTTAGCGGGAGTTGGGTTTGGAACATTCTATGTTTTAAATTATACTGATTTATTAAATAATAAAGTTGCTAAAATATCTATTCAACCTAAAAATTTAGAAGTAAATTTAGGGGATGAATTATCTAAAAATAATAATGATTATGCTACGGTAACGGGAACTGATATATCTAGTTGTGGAGTAGATACTAGTAATGTTGATACTTCTAAAGTAGGAGAATATAAATATACTATTACTTGTGGAGAAACTCATCGGGAAGGTACCGTAACGGTTGTTGATAATACAGTTTTAGAAGTTGCTTTAAAAACGGTTTATAAAAGCTTAAATGATGAAATTGAAGCTAGAGAATTTGCCGAAGTAGAAGATACTAGTTTAACTTATGAATTTGTTGATGAAGAAGCTGTTAAAGCTCTTCTAAGTGGTGAGCCAGGAACACAAACAGTAAAAATAAGAGTAACTAATGCCAACGGTAAATCAACAGAAGTTGATGGAACTTTAGTTATTTTAGAATATGCAGTTAAAGGTTTTATTACATGTAATTCTAAAAGTTCAATTGTTAATGGCTATAAAGCTAGTGTTGTGGTATCTGAAAGATTTGGTATTGCCGATATTAATGGCGCTAATAGTAATGATTTTGCTAATATTGCTTATGAAGAACATATCTTTACTTTTACTGATCAAAATGAATATAATAAGTTATTAGAAGATTATCAAACTAATAATACACTTACTATTGATAATATAACGGCTGGTGATATTAAGTTTGATGATACTAATATGACAATTACTTTTACAGAAACAAAAGATCAAAAGGCAGTAGAAACTCAATTTGGTAAAGAGAATATTGCTAAGTATAGTACAATTAAGAGTCATTTTGAAACAACTTTAGGCTATATTTGTACTTATAAAAAAGCTGAGACAACAACACCAAGTACAGGTAGTACAACAAGTAGTACTCAAAACTAATAGAAATTATAAACTTCATTTCTTTAAGCAAGAAATGGGGTTTTTGAATGAAAAAAAGGGCTCTAGGATTTCTAGTGTGAAGTAAAAATATCAAAAATGATATGCGAAAAAAAGAAAAGCAAGAATTTCTGGTGT
>CANRKS010000009.1 GCA_947631285.1 uncultured Bacilli bacterium
CATTCCTTCACATTTTTTTAAAGGATAAAGCCGATTTATTAATTTAACAATTCGCCTCGCGGCATATGCATTAGGAAGGGCCGAAGATTAATTTTTTGTCTCTCCTTTTAATGTTTAAATATCTTGATACTTTAACTTTAGGATAAGGTTTACTAATATACTCAATATAAGGATAGCTTTTATCATCTTTAAGTAAAATATTATATTTAGGATCATATTCTTTAATTAAATTAATCTCCGCGATAAAGGCTTCGGTTTCTGTATTTGTAACAATATAAGTAAAATCAGCAATCTCACTAACCATTTTACGCGTTTTACCTGTAACTGTTCCTTTAAAATAACTATTTACTCTTTTATATAAATCTTTAGCTTTACCAACATAGATAATAATACCATTTTTATCCTTCATTTGATAACTACCTGGTAAATGGGGAATTAATTTTAACTTTTCTTCTAACATGATCCTCACCGCCTTAAAGTATTCTAATTATATGTTTCCCTTTTCTTTTAAATTATATCATAATAATAAACTATATTAGAACTATAATCTTGCATTTACTTTAAGATATTAGTCGTGCTAAAATAAATTTAGTGATGAAAATGGAATTAATTAATATGCATACTTTAGAAGTTAAAAAATCTAAATTTATTAGTTATTATTATGAAGTAAATTCTAAAGAAGAGGTAGAAGAAATACTAGTTAATTTAAAAAGGGAACATAAAAAAGCTAGCCATATACCTTATGCTTATAAAATTGGCCCTTTAGCTAAAAAAACTGATGATAAAGAACCAAGTAATACAGCCGGCATGCCTATTTATAATTTAATACTTCAATTAAATTTAGATAATGTTTTAATCGTCGTGGTCAGATATTTTGGGGGTACCAAGTTAGGAGCTGGACTCCTTACAAGAACTTATTTAACTAGCGCTAAAGAAGTTTTAAACAATAAATAAGATATTATGAAAGAAGGTGGAAAATGGAATATTTTGATGTTTTAGATAAAAACCGGCAATTATTAAATAAAGTGTATCCCAGAGGAACTAAATTAAAAGAAAATGAATATAATGCAGGAGTAGAAATCTATATAACTTATGATAATAAACTATTAATGAGTAAAAGATGTTCCTTAAAATCTCACCCTTTAGAATGGGAAGTACCAGGAGGATGTGCTCAAACTAAAGAAGATAGTCTTACTACTCTTTATCGGGAATTAAAAGAAGAAATTTCTTTTGATTTAAAAATAAAACCGACTTTGATTACCACTATTATTTATAAAAATCAATTTGTCGATATCTATACGATAGAATTACCTAACTTAATTACTAATTTTAAATTACAAAAAGAAGAAGTCGCGGACGTCAAATGGATAGATAAAGATAATTTTCAAAAAATGGCTAAAGATGGCCAAATAGTAGCTTCCGTGTTAGATCGTTTTGAAAAAGTTAAAACTAAAATAAACCTTAAGTGGTAAATTTTAAAATAAATATCCATCAGCTGATGGATATTTATTCTATACTTTGGTACAAATACTATGTGATATTTGCAATTCCATTGTGTATGTGCTAAACTTTTTATATCATTTATTTGAATATTTTTCATTAAATGTCCTCCTTCTAATATTATTGTTGCTTCCTGGCGGTCGCAATCAATATTATATTAGAAGGAGTTTTTATTTTTAAATTGCCACTAAAGCTTTACTGAAGTCTAGCCTAGCTAGGAGTTTTCTCATACAAAAAAATGAAAAAGTCTTAGACTTCTTCATTCATTTTCTTATAAACTTCTTTTATTTCTTCGGGAGTGCGATAACCAATCTCTTTTTGCATTAAAAGGCCATCTTTATAAAAGCATAAAGTTGGAATACTCATTACCCCAAATTTTTGAGCTAAACGAGGAAATTTATCCGTATCAACTTTTAAAACTTCCATGTAATCAATTTCTTCCAAAATATTAGCAAGCATTTGACAAGGACCACACCATTCGGCAAAAAAGTCTACCAAAATTTCTCCCTTTTCAGTTAAAGTATCAAAATCTTCTTCTTTTTCTAAATATTTAACCATAAATTTTCTCCTGAGCCAAAATAAACATTATCTAAGTCTACTTTCCCTATATCAATTAATTCTTGGGCTTTTTCTTTAGAAATTAAACCATTAAGAATTTCAATTTGTAATATTCTTAAATTTAAATCTTCTGTTGTTTTCGATTCATCATTAGTATAAGTTGTAAAATCTTCGGCAATGTCTTTAATTGTCTTTCGGGCATCACCAAGCATTGTACCAACAATTGGGGTATGATCTAAAACAAAACTAGAAACTTTACTGTCTACAATAAACCCAGAACTTATACCAAATGAAGCTAAAACAAATAAAGCTAAATAGATAAATATCCATGATTCAATAAAACCAATGATAGCCCCACCTATCTTAGAAGGAATTATCCATATTACAGTAAATTTTAATAAAGTATCAATAAATCCGGTTATAGCTAAAATAATATTTAATATACAATATAATAAAATAAAAATGACCATAAAAGAAATTATATTATACATTAAAATATTAATACTAGTTAAGCCAGCCATTCCTGGAAAAGTAAAAAAGGGAAATTTATCTATTAAAAAATTAGCTAAACTAGTTTTTAAAGCATAACTAATAATGATTATAGCCACCAGGCCAATAACATTAACAAGGGATTTTATTAATCCTTTTTTCCATCCCGCATAAGTTCCTAAAGCTAAAAATAATACTATTAAAACATCAACTGCCGTATTCACTTTAATCATCTCCTTATAGTAAGATTATATTATATTTATAATGAAAAATAAAGAGAGTTATGATAAAATTATTTTGAGGTGTAAAATGACTATTGTATTCAAAATATCTGATAATGTTAAAGAAAAAGTTATGCTTTATTATAAAGATTTATTTAAAGAAAAGACCCCTCCTTATGCCGTTTTTCAAGCTCAAGATGCTGACACAACCATTACTTTATATGAAAGTGGCAAAATAATGTTTCAAGGAGTATCAGCTGATGTTGATGCTAATGTTTGGTTAGAATTAGAAAAGAAATTAAATAATCGCCAAATTGATGTTGAAAGTGCTAATCATGATGTTAAAAAGACGGAAGCTAGTAAATTAGATGTAGCTACCATTGGCTCTGATGAAGTGGGAACGGGAGATTTTTTTGGGCCAATTGTGGTTACTGCTACTTTTACCTCCCCAGCTAATTTTGCTTTTTTAGAAGAACTTGGAGTGAGAGATTCTAAAAAAATAGATGATGCTAAAATATTAGCCATAGCGCCTGAAATAATGAAAAAAATTCCTTATGCAACAATTATTTTAGATAATGTAACCTACAATCAAAAATATAGTAAAAATAATAATATGAATAAATTAAAAGCCATTTTACATAATAAAGCCTTGTATGAAATAAAAAGTAAAAATTATAGTTATGCCAAAATTGTGGTAGATGAATTTTGTTCTAAAGAAAAATACTATGAATATTTAAAAGATACTACTCCTTTAGTTGAACACATTACTTTTATGACGAAAGCTGAAGATAAAGTTTTAAGTGTTGCTTGTGCTTCTATCATTAGTCGTTATACCTTCTTAAAGAAAATGGATGAACTATCTGATAGTCTTCATATCCCTCTTCCTAAAGGAGCGGGACCTAATGTTGATGAAGTAGCGAAAGAAATTAAAGAAAAATATGGGATGAAAAAATTAAATGAAATTGCAAAAATGAATTTTAGTAATACGAAGAGATTAAATTAAAATAAATAGGAAGTTACTTTAAAGTATGCTTCCTTTTATTTTAATTCTTTTTGGTATAAATGTTGATATACTTTATTAGTTTTCATTAAATTAGCATGAGTATCAAAGCCCACAACTTTACCTTTATCTACCACCATAATTTTATCACAATCAATTACGGTCGAAAGTCTATGAGCAATAATTAAAATGGTATAATCTTTTCTAATTTTTCTAATGGAATCATGAATATATTCTTGGGTTTCATTATCTAAACTACTGGTTGCTTCATCTAACATAATAATTTTACTATTTTTAACTAAGGCTCTCGCAATAGCTAATCTTTGTTTTAAACCTCCTGATAAAATAACTCCATTTTCTCCGACTAAAGTATCATACTTATTTTCTAGTGAATCAACATAATCGGCTAATTTACACAACTTACATTTGGCAATGATTTCTTCATCGGTAATCGCGGGATTAACAATTTTTAAATTTTCTTTAATAGACATATTAAAAATATAAGGATCTTGGGTAATCGTCGAAATATTTTTTCTAATAGTATCTTCTGTTAAATCATTAAGATTATAATTATCTAAAAAAATAGTTCCTTTTTGCGGAATATACAATTTATTAATTAAGTTAAAAATAGTTGTTTTACCAGCGCCACTTTTACCAACAATTCCAATCGTTTCACCAGCTTCAATTTTAAAATTAATACCTTTTAAAACTTGATTTTTATCATAGCCAAAGAAAACATCTTTAAATTCTAACTTACCTAAAACATTAGGAATTTTAATATCGCCAAATTTATCTTTTGGATATTTTTCGCCACCAATAACTTCATAAATTCTTTCCATTGAAATACTTACTTCTTTATAATTTCGATAAATACTGCCTATTTCATCAACTAATCCTGTAGCTCTTTCTCGATACATAAACAATACTAACATATTAGCTCCATTTAAAAGATCATTTTTAATTAAAATAATACATAAAATAATGAAAAATAAATCATATAAACTTCGTAAAATATCCTCCAAGAACCAATGTTTTTCATCTCTCATTCGGGATTCATAATTATATTTTTTTATGGCTCTTTGATCTTTTAAAGTTTTTTTAATTAAAGCATCTTTTAAATTTAAAACTTTAATATCTTTAATTCCTCTTATCAGTTCATTAAAATTACTGGAGTATTTTTCATACATTTCATTAGAAGTTTTTCTTTCAATTTCCCATTTTTTCGTTCTTCTAATATGAAGATAAAAGAAAACAAAAGAAAAAACTAGAAAATAGATGCCTAAATAAATATTAAGAGAAAAAATATAAATTAAAATACCTAAAGAAGAGAGAAATCCCACTAAATTATATCGTAAATAAGTAAAGATACCGGCTAAGTTAGAGGCTTCACTATTGACTCTTTCAGCAAAAAAGCCGGTCCCATTTTGATCAAAGTTCTTTATTTCTAAGTTGAATAATTCTCTCGAGATATCTTCTTTAATTTTTAATTCCACATCATCTTGAATTTTACTACTGCTCACTTTATTAAAATAAGATATTAAATGAGAAATCAAATTACAAACCACGAGTAAAATCGAAAATAATAACATTCCCCGAAAATTAACTTTTGTAATGGATTCTAAATTGTGCGCTGAAATTAATGGTTCCACCATATTTATTCCGGTTATTCCTAAAGAGGTTAACAAATAGACAAATATTAAAAACTTCTTTTCTTTAAAATAGCCCCATATTCTTTGACAATACTTCCACTTTTTCATAAATATTCCCCTTAAAGCAATACTATTTTACCTTATATTATTCTTATTAGCAAGAAAAAAAGAAAACAGATTAGATTCTATTTTCTTCTTTAATAACACTAAAGTAGTTATTACCCTTAGGACTATATGATTCACTACCGGAAACTTTAATATAATCAGCTCTAAATGATAAGTAATTATGCATTGGCTTTTCCGTATATAAGAAATCAATTATAGCTTGATAGCCAAGACTATCAGTATCATTCATATGTCTTTTATAAGAACCAGATTTATATACCGTAAACTGATTAGGAGCAATCGCTTGATAATACATGTTCATTCCTTTGTCTTTACCAAATTTACTATCAATTATACGCACCCAATTTTTACTATGAGTTCGGTTATAAATCGTATTTATAACGGCATAAGCATCTTCATAAGTATCATCAGCTTCGCTTAACACAATACCTGTTAAAACTTTAAATTGATCTGCGGTTAAATCATATTTATCTAAAATTATTTCAACTTTATCCGCATTTGTTAAAGCAATTGTTTTAAATGTATCTAGGGATACATAATCATTAACATTTGTTATTATTACTTGATTTGGCACAATCGCGATTACTATTATTAAATAGATAAGCGGTAATACCAAATAGTTTAAATTAAATCTATAAATTAAATATTTCGCCCAACCCCACAACTTGGGGAGGACATAGGTATTATCTTTTAAATTATTCATCTCATTCCCCCTGAATGAACAAGATAATTATATCATATACTGAATTATATGTCAAGTTTCGTAAAAATATTATTATATTTTACCAAAAATTAACAATTTTGCTTGATTTTGTTGACGATAGTTTACTAACTAACGGAAGCCTCCTCCACCGGAGCCACCACCGAAGGATCCGCCGCCTCCACCAGATGATGAGAAACCCCCACCCCCAGAAGAATAACTTTCAGCTCTGGTTTTAGCCGCACTAGCTGCTGATACGCCATTATAAGAAATCGTATGAATAAAGACGATATCATCATAATAATCATCTGTTAAAACATCCGGATATAATCTCTTAAACTCTTTTGCTACTTTCTTAGCAATTCCAAATATTTGAGCATATATTAAATACTCTTCCCATAATTTAACTTCAATAGCTTTTCGTTCTTTAATTAGAGAAAAATCATTTAAAAATCTTTTTAAGCCAGCCATTTTTAATGCTTCATCTTTCATATTAGAACTAACTAAATAAACTTCACCAAAAGTTTTGGCATTCTTAGTAATTAAACCTTCTAAAACATAAGTATCAGTGACGTTATCAATGGCTTTATTAAACCAATTTAAAATAGTTTGATAATTGTTTTTGCACCAATTAGTAAATTCATTACTTTCTAAATAGCCATCTTTACTAGCTACCTTCATCATATCAAAAAGTTCTTTTTCTAATGGTGTTAATTTATCACTATTAATAAGTTTCAAAACTTTATTTTTTTCATCTAGCCGATCATTTTCAATATTTCCATCTCGTAACCATTTTAAGAGAATAGCTCCTAAAAAATCAGTATCATTTTTCACTAAATTATATTGGCAAGCAATCCAATAGGCTTTAAAAATATCTTTATTGCAAGGAATATCTCGAAAATAGGGAGCATCTTTTATTTTTCGATCATTTTTAGGAAATTTTAATTTTTTAGTTCCATAACGATTATGATTTAAAACTAAATAGATAGAAATAATCACTATTATAAATGGTAAAACATTAACTATCGCTATAAATAAACCTAAAAGAAGGGATAAAAAGGTATTTCCTTTATGATAATGAGTGGTATCCTCTTCTGCTTTATTATAAAAGTAATCAAAATCGTTATTTAAGACATTAGATGTTTTAAATGTTCCTTTGGGAAACTTAACTAAAACAGTCATATATTCATTACTATTTAAAGCTCCATCTTTACTCATTTCAATATAGCCATCATAAACATAAGCATATCCTTCATGATTCTTATCACCATAGCCATATCCCCAAACATCTAAAGTATCCGCATAAGCAAAATCACTATATATTTTTATATAAACGTGTTCTGGCTTATCAGATAATTCATAAGGAATAAGGTTCCAATAAATTATTTGGGCATCTTCTATTTCACTAACAAAATTAGTTATGGTATATTCTAATTTATAAGTATTATTACTTCCATATTCACTTATACCATAGCATAGCTCTACTCCATCCTCAATATAATTTAAGCCCGCTAGATACTTTTTTTCATCAAAAGAAAGTTCTGTATCCCAAACCGGTATTGTCTCATATTTTTTATTATTTAAAGACACTTTAAAATCTTTTATTTCACTATTTCCTAAATTATAATAAGGTTTATATCCTTCTGTTCCCTTATTTAAACTGGCTTCCCAAAATTCTATGACGTGAGCATCACCATTATTATCAACATAAATATCCATATTAATACTTTTAATATCATTAGCATATACAAAAGATATATTTAAAATCAGCAATAAAATGGTCCACATTAGATATTTAATTTTTTGCATTATATCACCCTTTTAAAAAGAGCATTTATTAAATGCCCTAAAATTTAACTTTAACGTTTTCTCTTTCGTTAGCTTGTGCTTCAAAAAAATCTTGCTTACTAAATTTAAACATACTAGCTACAATACTAGAAGGAAACATTTCAATTTTATTATTTAATTTTAAAACTGAATCATTATAAAATTGACGAGCATAAACTATTTTTTGTTCAATTTCTGATAATTGATTTTGTAAATCTAAAAAATTAGTATTTGCTTTTAAATCAGGATAAGCTTCCGCTAGGGCAAACAATTTACTTATTGCTTTTGTAAGCTCGCCATCAGCTTTTAATTGATCAGATAAATTATCAGCGCTTGTATAAGTATTTCTTGCTTTTACTACTCCTTCTAAAGTTTCTTTTTCATGTTTCGTATAACCTTTAACCGTTTCCATTAAATTAGGAATTAAGTCAAATCTTCTCTTTAATTCAACATCTATTTGACTTGCTTCATCGCGCACTTTATTTCTTAAACTTACTAAACTATTATAAGTGGCAATAAAGTATAAAACGATTAAGACTATTACTATTACCAAAATAATTAAAAATAACTTCATTATTAATCATCTCCTTATATTTAAATATTAGCATACAAGTTTTAATTTTTCAATGGATATCTTTATAATTAAATAAAATGCCAAAATTATTTTGACTCCTAATTATTTTTAGAAATGTTTAAAATTATACCAATACTAGCCATACTAACAAGTAAAGAAGATCCTCCATAACTAAGAAATGGTAAAGTTACTCCTGTAACAGGAATTAAACCTACGACAACCATTAAATTTAAACTAGCTTGAATAATTAGCCCAAAAGAAAGGCCAAAAGCTAAATATTTCCCAAATAAGTCATTATGCTTTAAAGAAATAGATATTCCCCGATAAAAAATAATTAAAAATAAACTAGTAACAATCAAAACGCCTAAAAAGCCTAACTCTTCCGAAATAATAGAAAAAATAAAATCTGTTTGAGGTTCAGGAAGATAAAAATATTTTTGCCTTGAGTGAAGAAAACCTTGACCTAAAAGGCCACCTGGACCTATGGCGTATAAACTCTGTAATATTTGATAACCACTTCCTAAAGGATCGCTCCAAGGATTAATAAAACTAACTATTCTTTTGACTCTATAAGGCGCGGCAATAATGATGCCTATAATACCTATTAATCCTGTAAGACCTACTTTTAAAAAAAAGGAAATATTGACACCGCTTATAAAAATTAAAACGACTAAAGTTAAAACAATTACCATCGAAGTACCAAAATCAGGTTCTAACATGATTAAAATAAAGAAAAAACCAATAACACCTAAAATGGGAAAGACTCCATGCCAAATGCTTTTCATTAATTTATTATTATTAGTTAAATATTTAGATACATAAATAATAAGACCAATTTTAGCAAATTCGGATGGTTGAATTCCTAAAGAACCAAGACCAAACCAACTACGACTTCCATTTCGAATACTTCCAATCCCAGGAATTAATACTAATATCAATAATATACCACAAATAAGTAAAATAACATTAGCATATTTATAATAAAGATGGTAATCCATTTTAGTTAAAAAATATAATAAGATGAGACCAGCAAGAAAAAATATTCCTTGCATTTTGACAAATTTAAAAGGATCAGCAAATTTATATTCAGCCCAAATATAACTAGCTGAATAAATCATTACAATGCCAAAAAGAGCAATCACAATGACTGCACTTAATAAAATCTTATCAATTCCCTTTTTCAAATATAAAACCCCCTAAAATTTATATTTTATAACCAAACTCCGTAAGTAATCGCGGCCATAGCTAATAATAAACCAACAACATAGAATAATTTAACAATATCATTCTCGCTCCATTTCAATTCTTCAAAATGATGATGTAAAGGAGCTTTTAAGAAGACTTTTTTATTAAATTTACGAATACCTATAATTTGAATAAAGCTACTTAATGTTTCAATGACAAATACTCCTCCTATAATAGCTAAAGATAATTCATGGCGAGTTAAAATGGCAATTGTTGCTAAAGCTCCTCCTAAAGATAAAGAACCCAAATCACCCATAAAAACATGAGCAGGATGAGAATTATAAACTAAAAATCCTAATAAAGATCCAACTGTTAAAAAGCAAAAGATAGCTATTTCTTGATATCCTTCTAACCAACCACAATTCCAAGAAATAATTCCATAAGCTAAAAAGGCAATCGCTGAAAGACCAGCCGCTAGGCCATCTAAGCCATCCGTAATATTAACTGCATTAGTAGTTCCTACTAATAAAAATAAAATAAAGATTCCAAACATCCATCCTAAAGGAATAACTAAATTAAGGGCGGTAAATTGCAAAGTTGATGATCCTCCACTTACCATAAAGAAATAAAAGAATACTAAAGCAATTATCATTTGAATTAAAAATTTAGTAACAATACTTATACCCGCATTATTTTTAAACTTTACTTTTAGATAATCATCTACTCCTCCTAATAGAGCATAAGCTAAAAAGACAAAAACTAAAATTCCTAAATTATAACTTAGCTCAATTGAACCATTAATGTATAACAAAACTAAAGAAAGAATAACAGGAAAAATAAAAATTATTCCTCCCATAGTTGGCGTACCTTCTTTAACTAAATGTCTTTTATTTATTTGTCTACTAACCATTTGACCTATATTCCATTTCTTTAAAATAGGAATAAATACTAGTCCACTTGCAATCGCTAAAATGAACCCTAACATCATGGCCATGGCTGCTTTGGCTAGAATTAACATCTGTTATTCACCTCTTTTTAATTATACAACATTAACATTTACTTTTAAATTGTTTACTATTTTTGGCAGTAAATTTACGTCAATTCAGAAGAAGAGTTATGGTAGTATCTTCACTCTGAAAAGTATTAGCACTGGGAGACATATAGGCAACTTTATCACCTGTCCCTGTATATTTAACTTTAAATAATTTTAAAGCTTTTGTTGCCTCTTCTTTACTCATTCCTATAACATCCGGAACTTGATAATAATGAAGATCTAAATAATTATATTCTTTTAACATTCCTCCTTTAGCTTCTTTTATTTTTAAAACTTCAATAGCTGATAGCATAACACTACGGGCAATGGGAGCTGAAACCGTTCCTCCGTATTGAGTAACTCCTTTAGGATTATCAACCGCCACATAAACAATTATTTCGGGATTAGAAGCTGGTAAAAATCCAATAAAGGATAAAATATAGTTCCCAATCATATATTTTCCATCTTTTACTTTTTGTGCTGTTCCCGTTTTTCCTCCCACGCGATAATTTTCAATATAGGCATTTCTTCCTGTTCCATTTGCCACAACACTTTCTAAGGCATAACGAACCGTAGCTGAAGTTTCAGGACTAATGACAGATTTTTTAGTTTTGGTTTTATTTTCATACACAATAGCTTTACTATTATCATCAATAATAGCCTTTACCACATAAGGAGTATTTAAATATCCCCCATTAATGGCCGCCGAAACTGCTGTTATTTGTTGAATGGGAGTTACACTAATTCCTTGTCCAAAGGCTGTGGTAGCTAGTTCAACTGGCCCCATATTTTCATTTTTAAATAAAATTCCATTCCCTTCACCATTTAAATCAATTCCAGTTTTACTCCCAAATCCAAATGCTCTTATATATCCCATTAATTTATCAATTCCTAATTTATTTCCTAAAGAAACAAATCCTGGGTTACATGAATTTTCGACTACTTCTAAATATGTTTGAGTTCCATGTCCACCATGCTTCCAACAATGTAAAGTTTGGCCATCTATGGTAATAGCACCAGTATCAGTAAAAGTATCTTTTTCTAAATCAACTGTATTTTCTTCAATAGATGCTGCTAAAGTGATAATTTTAAACGCCCCTACCATTTAAAAATTAAAAAAAAGATAAATTACTTATCTTCTAATTCAAAATTTAACATTTCTTTAGCCATATTTTCATATAAATCTTGTTCATGTTTAATTGTATCTATTAAAAACATTTTATCTGTTTTATAATTTTTTAATCCCCTCATATAATAAGGTTTATCTCTATCAAGAACAATAAATGGCATGATATTATTTTTTAAACACTCTTTAAACATAATCATTCTTCCTACTCGGCCATTACCATCGCCAAAAGGATGAATACGTTCAAACTCATAATGAAAATCAATAATATCTTCAATGGTTACCTTTTTTATTTTTTTATAACTCTTAAGTAAACTGTCTAAATCTTTTTCAACATTTTCGGGATCTGTTGTATCTATTACATTAATAAGGCCAATTTTATTAGGTATTATTTTGAATCCCCCAACGTTATAACGAGGATTTTCTTCATCAGTTGTATTTCTTTTTAAAATCATATTCATTTTAATTATTATTTCTTTTGATAACTCTTCATCAACAACATCTAAACAATAATCAAATAAGCGAAAATGATTTTTCATTTCTATTAAATCATCTAACTTAATTGCATCATCACTTTTAGGAATAAATGAATCTGTTTCAAATATTTCTTCAGTTTCATCTTCCATTAAATGTCCGCCTTCTATTTTATTAGAGTTATAAGCAAAATTAACTTGGGAATAATGATAAATATTACCTTTAAATTTTGTTTTTCTCTGCCCAATTAATTCTTTTTTTATTTTTTCTATTAACACGCTTATCACTCGCTTTCATTAATACATTTAGTATAACACATTAAAAATTAAAAAAAAATATTATCAAAAGAACTTATAACTCTTCAATATAAACATTATAAGTAAAATAGTTTAAATGTTGACCTTTTCTTTTATTTTCAACACTTGTATAAGTATTATTATTTATATATAATTTTTCTCCCTCTAAAGGACCTTCTTGGTGTCTTGCTCCTTTTATTTTTTCTTTTATATTACCATTTAAATTTAAATATATATCTAAATGAATATTATAACGATTATTATCTATTTTAGATATAATTATTTCATCAACAAATTTTTTAATAAAATCTTCTAATAAATTATTTTCTAGTTCTCTTTTTATCCATTTAAGGATATCTAATTTATTTTCTTTTAAATCTTTAATGTTTTTTCTTTCTCTTAAAATATCTTCTTTTTGCTTCCTTAAAATATTTAATTCTTTTTCATACTTTTTAAACTGAAACTTTAATTCATTTTTAGTTAATTCTTCATTAATTACTAAATCAAGTGCTAAAGTTTTCTTATCTTCAACTTTTTTTATATTATCTTCAATAATTTTTAAATCATCATCTTGGTTTAAATTTTCTAAATCTTTATATAAAACATATAAATCATTAACAATCTTATTTTTATCTAAAGAAATACTTTTTATGATAATTTTCATAATATTGTATAAATCTATTTCCGCAATAATTGGGGTAATGCATGCCGTAAGACGATATTTTAAATACATTCCACAACACCAAACGGGACGATTTTTATTTTTACTACCGTGACTCCTTTGATAATTAGTGTTATGATCCTTACAATACATTTTTGAAGAAAAAGAATATTTTAATCCTCCATTAAAATAGTTATTATTTTGATAATTTTTAGTTCTCATTTTTAAAATATCATTTGCCTTATTCCATAATTCCTCCTCTACTATGGGAGGAATTATATCTTCTTCTGTTTTATATATTACTTGTTTATCAACACTTATTTTAATTCTTTTCTTAGTTCGATAATCAATTATTTCGCTAGTTTTTCCCCGATAAAAACCTTTATATTTAGGATTAGATATTATTCTTTTTAAAGTATCTTTATCATAATAATTACCATTTTTGTTATAAAATCCTAAACTTGCTAATACTTTAGATAATTTATATAGGCCATAATTACCACTAGCATATAATGCAAATATTTTACGGACTAATTTAGCTTCATTAGGTACAATTACTAACTTACAATTTTCTTTTTTATAGCCAATAATATTAGAAGAACCTAATACATGTCCTTTTTTTATGGCTTCCATATGTCCAAATTTAACTCTTCCTGATAATTTTCTAGATTCATCTTGGGCTAAATTAAACATTATATTTAAAATAAGTTCGGAATTAGAATCAAAAGTATTTAAATTTTGATTTTCAAAATAAATGCCAACATTAACATTTTTTAGTAATCTAATATAATGAATACTATCTTCTAAATCACGAGCAAAACGAGATACTTCTTTAGTAATAATTAAATCAAATTTATGATTCTTGGCATCCTCGATCATTTTTTTGAATCCCCATCTTTTTTCCACTCTTACTCCAGAAATACCTTCATCAATATAACCACTAACATAAGTCCAATTTGGTTTTGATTTAATATAATTTTCATAATATGTTTGTTGATTTTCTAAACTATTTAATTGATTATCACTTTCTGTTGATACTCTGGCATAAAAGCATACTCTAAGAGGCAAATTAACTATTTTTTCGCCATTCATAATTAATTTAGAAATTTCTAAAAAATTCATATTGTCTCCTTTTAATTTAATTCTTCACATCTTTTCAATAACTTCTCATTAACAGTTAAAAATGTTTTTTCATCAATAATTTTTTTTTGATATAAATTTTGATTAATAATAATTTCAATATTTAAATAAAATAAATAACTATGCAAATTAATCACCATTAAATAATATTATATGCTTACTTTTAATATGTCTAAAATGTGGCGTAGCAATATTAAAAGTTGACCCCGGTTCATAAGTTTTCCAAATTGGTAAATTACGATTAATGATTTCTTCACTATAATCTTGATAGTTAGCGGGATCAAAAGATGGTAAACTTCCCATGGCAAGTATTTCCCCCGTTTGGGGATTCATTGCTATTCCTAAGGCTGATTCCGAATCATATTTATCCATCGCATTATTAAGTTCATTATCTAAAGCTTTCATAAGTTCAATGTCTAAGGTAAGCTCTAAAGTAAGGCCTTTTTCGGGGGCTACATAACTATCGGGTATTTCTAATTTATTACCTTTACCATCACTATAATACTTTAATTCTCCATTGGTGCCAGTCAAATATTTATCATAAGTAAGTTCTAATCCCGATAAACCTTGATTATCACTGCCAACAAACCCAATAATATGGGCTAATGCTTCTTTATAAGGATAATATCTTTTAGAATCAACTACTAAATAAACCCCATCATAACCCAATTTATCTATTTTATCTGCTACTTCACTAGAAATATCCATTCCTTTCCGAATAATTTCCATACTGCTATGCCGAGAAACATATTTATAAACATCTTCAAAATCGCAATCTAATATTTCGGCAATATCTTTAGCGACTTTTTCTTTATCTTTAATTTGACTTGGAACAACATAAACCGTCGTTGTAACTATACTTGTTGCTAAAATATTCCCATTTCTATCAACTATATCACCTCTAGGAGCATTAATAGTCATTTTTCTACTCCATAAATCTTCTGTAATTTGGGATAATTTTTTATAAGAAAAAACTTGAATATAAAATACTTTACCAATAATTAAAATTAAAGCAATAATAATTACTAAAAAGACAAATCTAATTCTAATATGAATATCATTAAAAAACATATTATTCACCACTTAATAATATGTTTTTTTCCTAATTTAAATACTTTAACTATTAGATTACCAAACATATAAGGTTATTACTTCACCTTTTTTTACTTTAGTTCCTCTTTTTATTGATTGATCAAAAACTTGATCATTACTTAAATTATTTTCGGTACTAATTCTTTCAATTTTAACAATTAAACCTAAAGCTTCTAATCTGCCTTTAACTTCTAAATAATTTTTTCCTGTATAATCTTCTATTTCAATTCTCTCTTCACCGAGGGAAACATATAAAACAACTTCACTACCTTTAGCTACTCTTTCTCCCACGGCCGGCTCTGTCTTTATAATAGCATTTTCTTCAATTGAAGAATAAGAGGTAGGCATATTAGTTGATACCTCTAACCCAGATTCTTTAATCTTAGCTATAGCTTCTTCTTTTTCTAAACCAATAACATTAGGAATTAAAACCTTATTTTCCTCATCATATTTATTTTTCTTAAGATAATATTCTTTAGTTGTATAGCCAAAACAAGTTAAATAAACCTTTATGTCATTATCTTTCTTTTCGATAAAAACATCACAAGTATTATCCAATAGTTCTTTAAGTACTTTCTTGCTCGCTATTTTTTCATAATCAGCAGTTTGTAAAACCAAAAAATCTATCTTGGCTCTTTCAACATCTTCTTTAACTTCATTGGCCAATTTACTAAAATCTTTAGCATTTTTAACAGTATTATCTATAAGCTCTTCATTTTGAGGCCAATAAATAATTCCTAATATTAAGCCAATTAATAATACACATATAATTATAATTACTATCTCTTTTTTCTTCATTTTAACCTCTAATTTTTCGCATAATCTTCTTGCCAATTATAAGTTATCTTATTATCTTTAATAACATTATCATTTTCTAAGGTAAGCTCTAATTCTATTTTTTTCTCTAGTTTTTCCCAACCTTCTTCACCAATTGTCTCATCAAAAGTAATCTTAATTTTATTATCTATTATTTCATATTTACCTTTTTTATCACCACTAGACATTCCACATCCAAGTCCTTGCTCTATTGCTTTAGGACATAAAATAATTTCATAGATTACCGTTTTATCTTGACGAAATGAATACATATCCCATATTTCTTCTTGACTTTTATCGATATAATAACCCATCATTTTTACATGACTCTTTGTTTTATATTCGTCAAAAAGTTCATTAAGACTATTATCATCATCATCAAAAAGTTCAATATTAATAATTTTATTTTTATAAAAAGTTATTATCGTATCTTCAATATCTGTTTTTTCTCCTGGAAAGCTAGAAGCTATCTTGGCATTATAGATATGAATATCATCTTGACTCTTATTTTCTTCAATACTAAACAAGCGAATATTAGAAAAATCAAATTCATTTTCATAAGCAAGAGTGATCATTTTATCCCGAAATTCCCTTTTTTTCGTCGTATTTTGCTCTAAACTTTTATATTCATCAGCAAAACTATCAATATTACCACTTACATTTTGCCAAGCTAATACGCCTTGATAATCAAAACCAGTAGTCAAAAATTCGGCCATTTTTTGGCCATTACCAATCGCATCTAAAAAATTTTCTGTTAACTTTTCATAAACTTCTTCCGGCTCTTCTTTGATAACTTCTTTATTTACCATTCTTTTATTGAAAGCCATGGGTAATAAAATAAGAATCATAATAATTAAAATGATGATAATGATTAAATAAATATTCTTCTTTAAAAATTCTTTCATTAGTCCTCCTTTATTCTAAAATTCACAACTACTAATATTATCACAATTAATATAATTATCTAAAATAATTTGTTTATTAGAAATTTTAAAATGATAATTAAAATACATATTAGTAAATTTATTATAAGTCATAATTACATTTTCAGCTAAATCAAGATGATATAACCCATGATTACCATCAAATCCTTTAGAATAAGGGATACTTCTTTTTCCGTTATCAACATTAATTAAATAAAAACTATTATCAAAATTAAATATAATACAACTATAATGCTCTTTACTGCCATGGCAATAATTATTTAACTCACCATTATTATTTGTCAAAAGATTTTGCGTTTCTAAATATTCTTTTATATTTATAAAATCTTTTTCCATATATTCCTTATTATTATAAATAATGCTTTTAGTCTCTAAATTATATAAAATATCAATATCACTTATAATTTTATTATCTTGAATTTGATAGGCATATATTTTTCGACTCTCTTTTTTCGCAATAAAATACGTATTTCCCTCTAAAATATTTTTAAAATTACCAATTAATATTTGGTTATTATAAAATGCTATACAATTTTCATAATCATTGTTGGCACAAAACAAACTATTTTCTAAAGAAATATTTTTAACTACATCTTCATCATTGGCATCAATAGTATTATCGATATCATTAGTTTCATTATCAATAATACTATCATTAGTCTTATCGGTAGCATCGTCATCACTATTTTGAATATTATTATTGGTACTATTCTTTTCCTCAAGATTAGAATTACTAACTACGTAATTTAAAGTTATTCCTCCCACAATACCCAATATTATAATTATAAAAACTACAATTATGATTACTTTATATTTTTCAATCCATAATTTCACTCTACACTCACGACCTTAATATTTGCTATTGTTATTTTATCAAAATCTAAATGTTATTGTCAATTGTCCCTATTTCATCAAAACAAATAAATTTTAGACGCAAAAAAACATACTATCCGAAAATAGTATGTTTTAAATAACTAATTAGTTATTTTCTTTTCTTCTTGCAGAGAATCCAACACTTAATGCACTTACTAATCCAAGACTAGCGTAAACTAAAATGTTATCGTTAGTTTTTGGTACGTCTGGTACATTAGGATTTGTTTCTTCTGGAGTGTTTGCGTCTCCAGTATTTTGATCATCATCTGTAAGTTTAGCATTGATAACTTTGTAGTCACCATCGTCTGTAACAGTAGCACCTTCAGCAACAACATAATTTTGAACTGTTGCAGCACTTAAAACTCCTTTTCCACCAATAATAGATACTAAATATCTACCACCAGTTAAAATGCCTTTAAAGTTATCAGCAACAGCAGGATCATCTAAACCAGTTAAAACATCATCATTGATATATAAAGCAGGCATTTGTCTATTACCACTTTTGCCTCCATTGAATGTACCACCTGAAATAGCGTTTTTAACTGCTTTTGAACTCATACTTAATGCATAATGTTTAGCACTAGTTAATGTTCCGCCTGTAATTGTTAATGAACCAACTGAAGTACCTTTAGTATAAACTGCAGGCATATCAGCAGCTTGAGCTTCAATAGTTCCTCCGCTAATAGTTACACTACCATCAGTAGTTAATTGAACTGGAATATTACCAGTACTAACAATTTTACCATCTTCAATATTAACAGCTAAACCGTTTTGAACATCAATAGCAATACCAGAAACATAATAAGCTCCACCTTTAATTGTTAAAGCAGGTGTAGTTTCAGTTGATGATGCATTTGTTTTTACTAAACCAGCTGCACCAACTAAAGTATTTCCACTTCTATCAATGCTTCCTACATTAGCATTTAAAGTTGCTTTTGCATCAGCAGTAATTAAATCAACTACTACAGCTGAATTATCAAGTTTTAATTTTGCTCCACCGACAATTTCAGCTTCTCCGCTAACTTTTACAACAGGAGCGTCAACATTGTAATCAACTGTTAATGCACCATTAATAACAACTTTACTATTGGCTTTTGCTTCAAAAGCAAAAGTAGTTGCAGTACTAATAAATTTAGCATCAGCACTACCAGTAATTGTTAATGTAGCGCCATCTTTAGCACCTAAATACCAATTACCCATAGTTAAAGCGTACTTATCTAAATTAATAGTTACATTCTTTTCAGCATATCCGCTTCCAAGTGCTCCAGCATTAGTATCTTTTAATAAAGTAATTTCTCCTCCACTTTTAGATACTTTTTTCCATGCAGCTTCAAAAGAAACATAATGGTCTGCACCAACTAAAACAGCACATTCAGATTTGCCGCCAGCAGTTGTAACATCATAATCTTCAGGCATAATACAATCAGTGTCAGTTGCATGTACACCTGTAACCATTACTAGGAATGCTAGTAATGAAATCGCAAACATTTTTAAATTTTTCATTCTCTCTCTATACCTTTCCTTTCTATGTGTCAATTATACTTCATTCCCTTTCTTTTTGTCAATACCCTTTTTCACAAATAATATTTATTGTCAGATTTTAACAAAATAACAAATTTTTGGATTTTTGAAGTATATGAGACTACAATATTTTATGCTTAATATTACTATTAATGCTTTTTCTAAATTAAATTTATTTAACAAAAAAAGATATATCAAATTGATATACCCTTTATTTATATCAAATTGCTTTAAGTTAAGGAAGTATAGATTGAGAATGTTTTGAAGATGTTTGCGATTTCTTCAAAATTTATTTTTTATATAATTCCTTCTCCGCAATTTTGATAACCTAATTAGTTGTTTTCTTTTCTTCTTGCTGTGAATCCAACGCTTAATGCACTTACTAATCCAAGACTAGCGTAAACTAAAATGTTATCGTTAGTTTTTGGTACGTCTGGTACATTAGGATTTGTTTCTTCTGGAGTGTTTGCGTCTCCAGTGTTAGTTCCATCGTCTGGTACGTCTTTAACAACTTTTTTATAGTTACCTTCTTCAACAACTTTGTAACCTTCAGCTACAATATGGTTAACTACTACATCAGCAGCATAGCTCTTACCACTTAGATAAGCACCACCAATTATTGTATCTAAATATTTACCACCAGTTAAGATTCCTTCAAATACATCAGCTTCTCCTCCATCAACTAAACTAGTTAATAGATCGTCGTCAATATATAATGCAGGACTTTGTTTAGTTCCATTTTTTCCGCCTTCAAAAGTACCATCTAAAATCTTAACAGTAACATCTTTAGAGTTCATTGATAAAGCAACTCCATATTTACTATTTAAAGTACCATTATTAATTGTTAAACTACCTTCAGCGCCTCTTGAATATAAAATTGTAGAAGCACCACTAGCAAGAGCTTTTAAAGTACCATTATTAATAGTTACATTACCATTAGCAAGGTTAATAGCATTACCAGTTTTAGCAACAATTGTTCCGCCGTTAACTACAACTTCAAGTCCTTCAGTAACAGCAACTGCTGTAGCAGAAGTATAGTAATTTCCACCTTCAACTGTAACTTTAGTAACAGTTCTTCCTCTTGGGATAGTAATTGATGGTGTTACGCTAACTAAATGAGCAGCACCATCAGTTTTAGCGTCACCAACATTAGCATTTACACTAATTGTTGCTCCATGTCCAGTAACGTTAATTATATCAGTACCAGC
>CANRKS010000010.1 GCA_947631285.1 uncultured Bacilli bacterium
ATAGCAAAAGTAGGCCCTGATATTACACAAATATTATTCGTGTTTAATATATTTTTAACTACTACTGATAAAGGATTTAAAGTTTTATCATCAATTCCTTTAGAAGCAATACAAATCGGAGTCTTTTGATAATAAGGCTTCATCTTTTCACAAACACTAGCTATATATTTGGAAGAAGTAATTAAAAAGATCATTTGTGAATTTCGTAAAGCTTCTTCATAACTATCCGTTATAGAAACATTTTTAGAAAATTTAACATGAGGAAATATTCTTTTAACCATATGATTTTTTAAAAATTCTTCTTTTGTTTCTTCATTTTCGGTCCAGAGCATTATTTCGTTATTTTCTCTTTTAGCTAACATTTTAGCAATACCTAAACTATATGCTCCCGTTCCCATAATTGTTATTTTCATTTTTCATCCTTCATTTCCCATTTATTTAATTATATCAAAATGATGGCTAATATTAAATATTTTTGCTATAATTTAAATAGTGATAAAAATGAAAGAAGAAATAAAATTAGACCCTTTATGTGAAGAGTATTTAAGCTATTTAAAATATGAACGAAAACTATCTTTAAATACTTATAATAGTTACCGTTATAATTTAATTAAAATTACTGAGTTCTTTCTTCCCCAAAATATTAGCAATTTAACCGAAGATGATATTAGAATGTTTCTTTATAAAAGTGAAGAGAGTAGTAAAACTAAAGCGCATTATTTAACCGTTTTAAAATCATTTTATGATTATTTATTAGATAATAACAAAATAAAAATTAATCCTTGTCTTAATATTAAAATGCCCAAAATACCTCAAACATTGCCTAAATTTTTAACAGTAGAGGAGATTAATCAATTACTTGATATTAACCCGACAACCCCTATTTTATATCGTAATAAAGCAATGCTTGAACTTTTATATGCTACTGGAATGCGAATTAGCGAACTTTTAAATTTAACTTTAGCTAATTATAATGAAGATGGTTGTTATGTAAAAGTAATGGGGAAGGGAAGTAAAGAACGTCTAATCCCTATTAGTGATATTACCATTAAATATTTAAATCTTTATATAAATGAATATCGTCCTTTAATATTAAAAACAAAAGAAAGCGATTATTTATTTGTAAATTATACTGGTTCGAAAATGTCCCGCCAAGGATTTTTTAAAATTCTTAAAGAAAGATGCCGCGAAGCCCATATTGATAAAGAAATATCACCCCATGTATTAAGGCATTCTTTTGCCACCCATTTATTAAATAATGGGGCTGATCTCCGAGTTATTCAAGAACTCTTAGGCCATGAAAATATATCGACAACGGAAATTTATTCCCATATATCAAAAGAAAAAATAATTGCTGATTATCAAAAGCATCCGCATTATGAAAAAAATGAGAAAGACAATTAATCATGTCTTTCTCAACTTTTTTATTATCTACTTTGGTTGTTACTACGAGATTTGTTGTTGCTTCTTGAATTGTTTGCGTTACTTCTGTTATTACTTCTACTGTTGCATGATTGCTCTTTGTTGTTACTACGAGAGTTATTTGCTTCTTTGTTATTATTTCTACTCATATTTTTTCTTCCCTCCTGATATTATTATGGTCGGGATTTTTAAATTAATACTAACATGAGCTGATTATTTTTGGCAATATATGGCTTAATTACCAGATAAAAAGATTAAAAACAATAAATAAAAATCCGCCGAATAATCCCAAATAAATAAATTTGTTTTCTTGATAAGATTTGGCTTTAGGAAACATTTCTTCAATAGCTAAAGTAATCATAATACCGGCGACAAATAAAAGAATAATGCTAATCATAACATCAGTTATATAATTTTTTAAAAAGATGAAGGCTAAAAGAGCACCAAATGGTTCGGCTAAACCAGAAAGGAAAGTAGGCCATAAAGCTTTCTTTTTTGATTTAGTTGCGTAATAAATGGGTACTGCAATAGAAATACCTTCCGGAATATTATGAAGCATAATAGCTAAAGATAATTTAAGACCTAAGCCCTCATCTTGAACACTTCCAATAAATGTTGCAATTCCTTCTGGAAAATTATGGATAATTAAAGCAATCATACTAAGAATTCCTAATTTATATAAAGAATCTGGTTGCATTTTTAAAAAATGATTAATAATAAATACGGATAAACTTCCGATAATTAAAGATAGAAAAATAATAACCCAAGATGAAAAAGATGAAAAATTAAAAAGAATACTAAATAAAGAAGAAGGAATTAAATCAGTTAAACTAATACCTATCATAATAGCTAGGGAAAAAGAAAGACAAAAAGTAATAAATTTATTAACATTCTCATTACTTATTTTAAAAAAGATAACTATTCCACCCAATAGAGTAGACATACCTGCTAAAGAAGATATAAGAAAGGCATTAAGCGTACTCATATATATTTCACCTATTAAATAATATGATTACTAATAAATATTATTTATAAATTAAGAAAGAGTATAAGGATAATATTATTAATGGACTAGTGTTTCGAAGCTGTTGGTTTACATAATATACATTATGCAATCTTTATGTATGGCTTATTTATTGCTATATTTTACTAATTATTATTTAACTATTTAATTACTACTACTAATTTTATATTTAAAAATATTTTTTTAAACTTAAATTATGAAAATTATTTTTTACTTTAATCTGAATTTGTTTTTTTTATTTATAACCTTATTAAATATATTTAATTAGGATATAATACGCGTATATCCTATTATTTATATATTATATAAGGATATATACATATACCCTACTTTTTTATATAAAAGGGGAGGGATGACTTTAAAAAGAGTGAGGTTAAATTTTCTCACTCTTTATCCAATAATAATTATCATCATTACCTTTTTTATAAGTATGTTTAAAAATTGTTCCATACTTTTTAATAAAGGCAAAATCAATTTTTTTAGCATCAAGATTACTATAAGCATTACTACAACTAGTATTTTCTTTTCCATTAACATAAGAAGTGTAGCACTTCTCTCCTATTAATTTGATAAAATAATCATAAATAATTATTTCATCTTTTTTTTGATTAGCCTTTTTAATTCCTCGATAAACGGAAATATTACTACCAACTGTATAGGTAACTTCATCAGAAAGCCCACAATAATATTGATTATCTTTCAAAAAGCAAATATGAGAACCATCTATTTTAAAAGATTTAAGATCATCACTTACAGAATCACCAAACATTTCCACATACAACTTCTCTACTTCTTCCCTTGGATAAATACTAACTTGACATTCTTTGGTTCCCTCTTCAGTCTTAAATGTCATTCCATCTGTTTCACATAAGCCATCTTTTTCTTTCGCTTTATATGTTTTATCATCTACTTTTTCAATATCAGCTTTATGATAAGCTAGACATATTTTATTTTCTTCTTTAACATCTTTAGATTCCACTACTCCATCAGTGTAACTAAAAAGGCCTTCACAATTTCCTAAATCTTCCGTACTAAAATAATTATGTAAAGAAGTAACTATTTTACTTTCTGGATCAATACTTTTACCACTAATAATCTTAAAGGCTAGTAAAATAAGTGCAATAATTACTAATATAATAATTAGAAAGATTAAAAAAGTATCATTTTCTTTTTTTTCTTCTTTATTCTTAGCCATTTACCCTATCCTTATACCTTTCTAGATTGAATCTCAGCTATTTTTTCAAAAACTTCAGCTGCATTACTTTCATTTATTTCTGTATAACCAAGTTCTTTTAAAGCTTGAATTTTAGTGGTATTAAGTTGTTGAGTTCGACTTAATTTTTCTTCTTTTTTAGCTTCTATCTCTTGAACAAATCTCTTATGGCTTTCCATTACTTTACTCTTACTTGCTCCCCCATTATTATAAAGAGTTAAAGCTGAGTATAAAATACTTTCAAAAATAAATTGTTTATCTTCATTAAAGGCATATTCATCAGAACCAATAAAACCATTAGTCTTGGCCATATAAGCTAAAATATATTTAATTTCTGGAACATTATCCATTGATTGCAATAAATTATGTAAATATTTAATGGCCGAAAAATCATTATTTTTATTTTCTTCTAATTTTTCTTTTAATAAAAAAGTAATATCATTAAGTAAAATTCGGCTTTCCTTATCTAACCCTTTTAAATCCAAAATACTATCAAAATCACTACCACTTTTAACGCCAATGTTAAGTCTTTTTTCAACATTCATCAAATATTCAGTATCAACTTTTATACTTTCTAATTCTTCTTTAGTACCCTCTTTTAAATCCAAAAGTTGAAGTAAAAGAATTTTCTTTTCTTTAGGCCATTTATCTAAACTATCTAGGACTAAATAATTATAGACCATTTGTCTAGATACTCCTAAATACTTTGAAAGTCTAACTTTTGAAACCCCTAATTCTTGTAATAAATCATTTAACTTGTCCATTACACACACTACTTTCTATAATTTACAATATAATTATATATAACTTAACACTTATTTGTCAACTAAAAACTAGTTTCTATTTCAAATCATTCTTTTTTATGATATAGAGTTTCTTCTTTTTATAAAAACAATAAAATATATCTTTAACATTTAAATTTTTAGAATTTAAAGTATATTCTAACCAACTTATATTTTTACCAATATATTTTAAAGCTTTCTTTTGAATACTTCCATCTAATATTAATGGCATGGGATAAGCAGAAGGTATTTTTAAAACATTATATTTAAAGATTGATAGTTTCCCATTAGGCTCTAAAAAAGCATACTCTACTTCATCAATATCTTTTATTTCTTTTTGTCTTAAACTTAAAAGAAGGTTATCCATACTATAACGTTGCTTAACCATCTCATGATAATTAACTTTTCCATGACAAATAATTAAAGATGGTTTACCATCAAAAAAAGTTCTAACAACACGAGATTTAATCGAAATAAACGCTAACATAATTTCTAAAATAACTAATAAAGAAATAGGTAAAACAGTTAAAAAAATACTATCTTTAGTGTTTTCAATTGATATAGCAATTAATTCAGCAATTAAGATTGAAACAATTAAATCTATTACTCCTAATTGGCCTATTTCTCTTTTACCCATGATTCGAAAACATAAAAGAACAAAAAAGTAAAAGAATAATGTTCTAAATAAGACTTGAAACATTTCCATGGTATCACCTAAATATATTATGGTATTATTCATATATTTTTAATCATTATATTATAATTTACTAGGTGATATTATTTTGAATAAATTAATTAATTATGCTAAATTTATAGCCATTTTTCTTATTTTAGAATTATTGTTTACCTTTTTTGTTTCTCTTCTTAATTTACTTGGTTTAAACAGTGGTATTACGACAATAATTATCTTTATTTTAAATATTATATTATTCTTTATCTTATCTTTTATAAATGCCTCTAAGATAAAGAAAAAAGGCTATTTAGAAGGTATTATCATTGGCCTTATTTTTATTATTCTAATGGTTTTAATTAAAATAATTTTATTTGATAACACTTTTAGTATTTCTACATTTATCTATTATTTAATCTTACTTCTTACAAGTCTATTTGGAGGAATGACGGGAGTAAATAAAAAAGAAAAGCAAAAATAGCATCTAAAAACCCGAGTATTTCGGGTTTATTTATTATTAATTATTTGGCATACTTGTAATTATATATGGTTGATCCATCGTACCTTCTCCACCTAACATTATTTTAGATCCATCTAGATAGAATACTGGTCGAACAGCATACTCAACGTTATAATAATTCATTCCGAAATAACCGTAGCTAGCTACTAAATTTGACTGGCATTTATCTCCAGAACAATCAGCATTCCATCTCTTTACCATTGTCCATTCATCTGTAGCACTTGGTTGCTGCAAAACACCTTTACTAGGGTTTCCCGTATTTAGTTCTCCATTTAAACCATTTTTAATAAAGAGCCAATTACTTGTACTTGAAACACCAGCATATAAATAATCGCTTTGATACATCAAACTTATTTGATCACCATTTTCCAACTTACTACTTCTCTCATTCATATAACATGTTTTCGATTCGGAAGAATCATTAATACCAATATACCATGCTGGACTAACAATTAAATTTGTCCATATATCACTTTGCATATAACTATAATATGGATTACCCATAAAAATATTTTGATTTTCTATTTCATTAACTTCTTCAGCATTTAAATATTTATATATATCCGATTCTTCCCATTTAACATTAGATGTATAAAAATTATGCCATTGAAACGTATACTTTGCCCCTTTTACTATTTTAGTGGCTTTTATTACTTTTACTTGATTATTTACCTCATCTATTCCGATGATTCTATACATATATTGATCTAAATTATTTTTACATGTTTCTATATCATCTGTTCCAAAACATATAAAATTATCTGTTACATTTGTTTTTGTACCAACAAATCTTCTTAATGTATCTAAATTCTCTGTTGCTACACCGACACTAGTTAATTCTGCATTTCTGGCTTCTAACTTTTCTTGAGTATCTAATGTCCCACTTGTAGAATTTTCAGCAATATAAGCTATTGCTCCTTTAACTCCTCCACATACTAAATTATTAACTGTTATCGTAATATTTAATGTTTTACCTGCTAAGTATGATTGATCTGATCCTGTATTATTTACTTTTAAATATCCTTGTATAGTTGCTGAATTACTTTCACTTACATTTAGTTCTACTTCTATCTCTTTTGTTACAGATGCTGGTAATTCTTCCGTTAATAAATCATATAAGTCTACTGTTTCTTCTGTTTCACCAGAAACAATATATAATATCGTATCTCCTTTTTGCAATGCTTTACCCATGGAATCATCACTTGTATCCATTGTGATTGTTACTTTAGCGGTACAATCACTTGCTTCTTTATTTGTTCCAGTTATGGTGGCAAATGTTAATGTTCCATCGCCTTCATTTAATTTGTAATTATCATCTGTATTGGTAGCATAATATGCTTTATTAGGATTATCTTTTGCCATATCAGAAACAGCTAAGTTTATATGCATAGCATTTATTCCTTGCTCGATTGTTACAACATCTGCATTACCTGTTTCTATATCAACATTTGTGTTCGTTGTATCTCCACTTACATTTAAGGAAAAGAATGCATAGGTGGCACCAACTACCGCAATTACTAAAGTTACAACACCTATTATACTTCCAATTAATATTTTCTTTCTATTTTCTTCATTCATTTTATAATTAATCTCCTTATAATTAATTTTGCTCATTAATAATATGGCCATTAAAACTTGTTTAATACAATTGCTACATACTATCCATTTAAATAATACCCTTATCTTTTTAATACTAGATGCTAAGTTATTTTTTGACATTAAGTAGAGATCATTAACCTATATATCGTTAATATTTAAGCATAATAAAAGAGTGATAACTCACTCTTTAACGATAAATTCATATTTATCATTTTCTATTTTAAGATAAGATTCTTCATTATAATATTCTTTGGTTACGGGATCACTTACTTTATCTAAATAATTATTTTGATATAATTCTTTTAAAGTAATGGTTTCATTTAAACAAACTCCATCATTACGACATTTTTTAGCTTGTTCAATTATTTTTTCTTCCACTACTCGATATAAATTATTATGATGTATCATAACAACTTTATAAATAGTAGGAATACTTATAATTAATATAATGATAATAATACTTCCCACAATGGTAATCTTATTTGTATTCATAACCTTCTCCATAATATTCTAAAATAAATTTATCACGAAATTCTTCTAAAGTATCATTAGCAATATTCTCTCTAATAAGGGCCATTAAATTAGTTAAAAACGTAATATTATGAATTGATAAAAGACGAGCGCCAAAAGTTTCTTGAGCAGCGATTAAATGATGGATGTAAGCTTTAGTATAATTTTTACAAGCATAGCATGAACATTCTTTATCAACTGGGGTAAAATCTTCTTTATACTTGCTATTTTTTAAATTAATTTTACCATTTTTCGTATAAGCATGGCCATGTCTTGCTAGTCTAGTCGGTGAAACACAATCAAAAAGGTCAATTCCTCTCATAACATTTTCAATTAAATCGATAGGATCACCAACCCCCATTAAATAACGAAGTTTATCTTCGGGCAAATATTTAGTAGCGTAACTAACCATTTTATACATAGTTGGCTTATCTTCTCCAACAGAAGTACCTCCCACTGAATAACCATCAAAATTCATTTTAACTAATTCTTCAGCACAATGTTTCCGTAAATCTTCATATTCGCCCCCTTGGACGATTCCAAATAGCATTTGATCTTTACTAGTAAAAACTTCTTTTCCTCTTCTTGCCCAATTAAGAGTTCTCTCTACACTATTTAGAACATATTCTCTCGAACTAGGCCATTTAACACATTCATCAAAACTCATCATAATATCACTGCCAAGTTTTTGTTGAATTTCAATAGATTTTTCAGGAGTTAAAAATAATTGATCACCATTTTCGTGATTTTTAAAATGAACTCCCTCTTCCGTAATATCTTTAGGATGTGCTAAACTAAATACTTGATAACCTCCACTGTCAGTTAAAATAGGCCCATCATAATTCATAAATTTATGAAGTCCACCAGCTTTTTTAACTATATCTTCCCCTGGTCTTAACCATAAATGATAAGTATTAGCTAAAATAATGCCACAACCCATCTCTTTTATTTCTTCAGGAGATAAAGTCTTAACTGTTGCATTAGTTCCTACTGGCATAAACATTGGTGTCTTATAAACTTTACCATTATATAAAATTTCTCCTAAACGAGCCATATTGCGTTTAGATTTTTGCATTAAAGTATATTCTAGTTTCATATAAACCTCTCACTTTTAAATTATAGCACAAATAAAACGTTTAGAAAATACTTGCCAAATTTCTTAAAATTAGATATATTTTAACAAGTAATAAAGGTTGATTTAAAATGATGAAAAATATTCCTAATAAATATTATTTTATTTTAATGTTTTATCAAAAAATAAAATTTACCAAATTTAAAAGATTAACGAAAGAAAGATGTCAAGAAATCGATGAACTAGTAGCTCAATTTTGGCCTTTTTTTCATGATGACTCATCCGACTTTTTAAATCAATGCTATAATATTGTTCTTTATCTTATTACCTCCTATCATAAAATAGGTCTTAAAAACGGTAATGAAATATATTACTTTTATATTAAAATGACTGATCCCAGTTTAGTATTATTAGAAATATATGAAACATCTAATAAAAGAGAAGAAATTAAAAATTTAGCAGAGTTAAATTTCGGCTTTTATGATCCTGAATTACTAAAATTAGAAATTATATTAAATAAGCATTTTAACTATTATAAATTTGGAGAACTATGGGATAGAGATACCTTAAGAAGATAATTTATTTAATAAACATAGCGTCCCCAAAAGAGAAAAAACGATAGTTCTCTTTTTTAGCAACTTCATAAGCATTTAAAATAAATTCTCTTTTAGCTAAAGCACTAACTAACATTAAAAGAGTACTCTTAGGTAAATGAAAATTAGTAATTAAACCATCAATAGCTTTAAAATTATATCCCGGATATATAAAAATATCTGTATTACCATAACATTCTCTAAATTCAGTATATTTACTAGCTACCGTTTCTAATACTCTTGTACTAGTTGTCCCCACAGCATAAATTTTTCTTCCTTCTTTTTTAGCCTGATTTAAAATATTAGCAACTTCCTCTTTCATTTCATAATATTCACTATGCATATGGTGATCTTTAATATTTTCAACTTCTACCGGTCTAAAAGTGCCAAGGCCAACATGAAGAGTAACATAGCAAATAATTACCCCCATCTCTTTTAATTCCTCTAATAATTCTTTAGTGAAATGAAGCCCAGCAGTTGGAGCAGCGGCACTGCCTAAATATTTTGCATAAACAGTTTGATAACGGTCTTGATCTTTTAAAGATTTATGAATATAAGGAGGAAGAGGCATTAAACCAATCTTTTCAATAATTTCTAAAAATATTCCTTTATAAGCAAATTCTACTTCTACAATTCCTTCCTCTAATTTTTTTATTACTTGGCATTTTAATTCGGAAGAAAAAGTAATAATAGTGCCTTCATGAAGTCTTTTGCCTGGTCTTGCCAAACACTCCCAAATATCCCCTTCTTTATTTTTTAAAAGTAAAATTTCAATTTTTGCTTTTGTATCTTCTTTTTCACCCATTAATCTTGCTGGCAATACTTTTGTATCATTTAAAACTAAAACATCCCCTTTTTTTAAATAATTTTTTATATTAAAAAATTTGGTATGTTCAATCTCTCCCGTTTCTTTATTTAAAATCATAAGTTTTGATTCACTTCGATTTTTAATTGGACTTTGAGCAATATATTTTTCATCTAATTCATAATCATAGTCATTTATATTCATAAAATACTCACTTCCAATATGTAATTATAAAGAAAAAAGGACTAAAAGTCCATTATTTTAAGCTATCTTTTACTTTTTGATAAACTTCTTCACTTATATCTTCGATACTTCTAATCTTTTCATCTTTAACACATTCAATTTTAAGAAAGTCATACATCTTAGCTAATTCCATATAAGCTCTTTCCGCATTTATCATATTTTCTTCAGAAGTTTCTAATTGATCTAATTCTTTTCGGTTTTTAAATAATTCTTTAGAATATTCATAAGGCAAATGTAAAAACAATTTAATATCAGGTTTAGGTAACTCTAATAAATCATATTCTAATGTTTCAATCCATTTAAACATCCTGATTCTTTCTTCTTTATCTTTTATTTTTCCACCTTGATGAGCCATATTCGAAGTAGTATATCGATCTAAAATAATTAAATAATCACCTTTTAAATATTCCTTTATTTTATCAATATTATAAAGTCTATCAGCAGCATAATATAAACTAGCTACTTTCCCTGAAACATTATTAGCGCCTTCGGGGAATACCCCCTCACCAATACTTGACTTTCCTAAATATGGTCCTCCCACTATTTGACCAGTTGGGGTATCATACATAGGGAAAGAAAATTCCACGACTTTATAACCATCTTTTATTAATCTTTCTTTTAAAAGAGCACTTTGGGTTTGTTTCCCAGAGCAATCAGTTCCTTCAATAACAATTATCTTACTCATCTTTACCTCTAATTACTGAACCTATTTCTTCTCCCTCAAAATAACGAGGAATTTCTTGATAACGATTAAAATTCATCACTAAAATTTTAATCTTATATTTTTGACATTCTTTAATAGCGTAGCTATCCATTATTTTTAAATCTTTTTGTAAAACTTCTTCATAACTTAAACAAGGATAAAAAGCAGCCTTAGGATTTATTTTGGGATCTTCACTATAAATACCATCGACATTTGTTAATTTAATTATTAAATCACTTTCTAGTTGTAAAGCAGCCTTAACAGTACCTGAATCAGTTGAAAGGCCACTTTGACCAAGACCACCGCCAAAAATAATGACACATCCCTTAGAATATTCATCTTTTAATTCTTGAAGACTAGGAAGGGAAATTAAATTAGAAAGAGAAAAAGGGGTTACAACTAAAGCTCTTAAATTTTGTTTAACTAAATAATCTTTTAAATATAAAGCATTAGAAATACTTCCTAAAATGCCAATTGTATCCCCTGTTACTTGATCCATATCCTTATGTTCTCTTCCTCGAAAGAAATTGCCTCCCCCAATTACAATTGCCACTTCATGATGAAGGTTTTTTAATAATTTAACCATTTCATACACAATATTTAATTTAGAAGGAGCTACTAAAGCATTATCCTCTTTTAAAGCTTCGCCACTTATTTTTAAAATTATTCTACTCATGAGCTTTTTCCTTTAATTCTTCTAAAATTTTAATAATTCTCCCACAAGATTCCTTGCCTTCCATACACAAGTGTTTAGTCACACAATCAGGACCCAAATTTTGAGCATAATAAGTACTTATCTTATTAACTTCTTCATGCATTTTGCCCACAGCAAACCTAATACACCATTGCGCTTTAGTACACTCTCTTAAACGACATATCCATCTAAAAGCTTCGCCATCAAAATTAATAGTCACATTTAAGGCATTACCACTTAAGGCAAAATACACTAAATCTTCTTCTCTTATTTTAAATTTTTTAAATTCTAAATAAACATCTTGATTTTTTTTATATACTTCATCATAAAAGCTTGCTAAGTTACTACTTTTAATACTAGGAGGCGTTACATAATAATTTAAATTTAGATTAGGGACAAAATCAGGAATGGACAATGAGAGACGTCGATGCCTTGTATAATGCGTTAAAATAGCTAAAGGAATGCTTAATTGAAAGCGAAAATTAACTTGTTTTAAATCTTCATGATCAGGATCATCAAAAATTGCTTTCATTAATTTTGTCTCTATATCTTTATTTCCTTTAATATCATTTTCATATACTTTTGAGGCCATTTGATAATCTAAACCAAATATTCTTTCTAGCGCATTAGTAAAAATTGTCTTATCAATATCATTGGTATGATTTAATAATACAGGCCTATCTATTAGAGTATATTTAGGCATTTTTTCTTTGGCTAAAATATTTTCCACTTCTCTAGTCTTTTTTACTTCTTCTTTATCAATAATAGTCTTTAAATAAGGTGCTCTTTTTAAAGCTATATTATATAGTTTATCCCCAAGTTCTTTTAATTCCGTAATATTTGCACATTTCCCTTTTGTAAGTTTCACAATCATTCTAGCTAAGGCCGTTGCATCAAGGCCCATGATTATTTCACCATAATAACAATATGGTAAAACAAAGCGCGCATCTTCTTTATTAATGTTACTATCGATTAATTTACTATAGCTCATAAATAAACTCTTCATATGTTTTCGATATTTTTTCTTTAATTCTTGATTATTTTTTAATAAAGAACCTTTATCATCATGAAAATCCGGAACATAAAAACCAACTTGCGAAAAATCAACTTCTCTTCTCGATTTAATAGTAAAAGAAGAAAATCTTTCAGCAATTATAGTTTGCTCCACAATAGGAGTAACTTCACTTAAAGCAAAAACCATATAATCGTGATCAATGGTAGAAGTATGTCCCATCCCAATAACTCTGTTAATAAAGTTTAAGGCTTTTTCCGGATCTTTCATCGAATCAAGAGCTTCAAAAACATTTCCTTTCATTCTGGAAAGCTTTCCGGCCGCCGCACAAACATTTAAACTTTTTTCAATATCTTTTTGACTAGTTCTCCCAATTAATTTTACTTTCATTTTAAACCTCTTTTAATAATTTAAAGGATGCTTACTTGTTATTTCTAAAACTTCAGTCGTTAAATTAGCTAATACCTCTTCATTATCTTTATTTTTTAAAGCTTCATCTATAATATGGGCAATTTTAATAAAATCATCTTCTTTTAAACCTCTGGTTGTCATTGCGGGACTACCAATTCTAATTCCACTCGTAACGGTTGCCTTTTCCGTTTCGTTAGGAATAGTATTTTTATTTACCGTAATATGAATTTTATCAAGTAAAACTTCGGCTTCTTTACCAGTTATTCCTCGACTTTTTAAAACATCTAATAATATTAAATGGTTATCGGTTCCTCCACTTATAACATGATAACCCATTTTAACAAATTCATCACTCATGGCTTTAATATTTTTAACAACTTGTTCCATATAAGTTTTAAATTCAGGTTTAAGGGCTTCATAAAAGGCTTGCGCTTTTGCCGCAATAACATGCATAAGAGGTCCGCCTTGAATACCAGGAAAAACGACTTTATCAATCTTTTTCGCTATTTCTTCATTATTAGTTAAAATAATACCTCCTCGTGGTCCTCTTAAAGTTTTGTGGGTAGTAGATGTTACCACGTCAGCATAAGGAACGGGTGATGGATGTAAACCTGTTGCAACTAACCCAGCAATATGAGCCATATCAACAAACATATAAGCTCCCACTTCATCACATATTTCTCTTATCTTTTTAAAATCTATAATCCTTGAATAAGCTGAAGCTCCCGCAATAATCATTTTGGGCTTTTCCGCTAAAGCTAGTTCTCTTAATTTATCGTAGTTAATCATTTCCGTTTCGGGATCCAAATCATAACTAACTATTTCATAATCTATACCACTAAAATTAAGTTTATAACCATGAGTTAAATGTCCTCCGTGATTTAAATTCATTCCCATTACTTTATCCCCATGATTAAGTAAGGCTCGATAAACAGCCATATTGGCACTAGAACCACTATGAGGTTGAACATTAGCATATTGACAACCAAATAGTTCTTTTAAATAAAGAATAGCTTTTGTTTCAAACATATCAATATATTCGCATCCCCCATAATATCTTTTACCAGAATAACCCTCAGCATATTTATTAGTTAAAATACTTCCTTGAAGAGCCATAACTTCCTTGGAAACATAATTCTCTGAGGCAATTAATTCAATATTCTCTTCTTGTCTTTTTCTTTCTAATCTTAAAGCTTCCTCTAAATATTTATCCATATTATCCTCCCATATTCTATCTTTAAAATTTATCTTGATTCTTACTTGCTTCATATAAATTTTCTAAAAGCATCGCCACTGTCATTGGGCCAACTCCTCCGGGAACAGGCGTTAAATAAAGGGCCTTAGGACTTACACTTTCATAATCAACATCCCCAACTACTTTACCATTAACACGACTAATTCCAACATCTATAACAATTGATCCTTCTTTAAGCATATCACCTTTAATAAAATTAGGCTTTCCAACTGCACTTATAACAATATCGGCATTACGAGTAAAAAACTCTAAATTTTGGGTTTTAGAATGACACATAGTTACTGTGGCATTTTCGCTAATTAATAAATTAAATAAAGGCTTTCCCACAATATTACTTCTATTTATTAAGCAAACGCTTTTACCTTCTAAAGGAATATTATAATATTTTAACAATCTAATTATTCCTTTTGGGGTACAAGAAATTAAAGTTGGTCTTCCTAAAGCTAAATTGCCAACCGAGACATTAGAAAATCCATCTACATCTTTTTGGGGATTTATAAAATTAAAGCATTTAATTTCATCTATTTCTTTAGGAAGAGGACTCTGAAGTAATATTCCTTTAATATAATCGTCATGATTTAATTTATCAATTAAAGCTAAGACTTCCTCTTCTTTCGTATTTTCATCTAAATGATATAGTTTTCCTTCAATGCCCAATTCTTCACATTTTTTTAATTTGCTTTTGATGTAAATACTACTAGCTTCATCATTACCAACCCAAATGACGGCCAAGGATACTTTTTTATTTAAAGAAGCAAAATCTTTTTTTAAATTTTCTAAAATTTCATTACTTACTTTTTTTCCATCTAAAATAACCATTTTATTCCTCCTTAAATAAACCGATATTATAATCAATTCCTAAACTTTTATAAGCTTTTTGGGTAGCGATACGACCTCTATTTGTCCTTTTAATAAAACCTTCTTGTAATAGATAAGGCTCTACTACATCTTCTACTGTTGTTACTTCTTCCCCAATACTAGTAGAAATGGTTTCAACCCCCACCGGACCACCATTAAATTTTTCAATTAAACTGGTTAAATATTCTCGGTCAATACTATCAAGACCCGTTTCATCAACATGTAATCTTTTTAAAGCTTTTAAAGTAATGTCTAAATCAATAATACCACTGCCTTCAACTAAAGCAAAATCACGAACTCTGCGAAATAATCTATTAGCTACTCTTGGGGTTTTTCGACTTCTTTTGGCAAGTTCCATGGCAGCATCATCATTAACTTTAATATTAAAAACATTACCACTTCTTATAACAATATCTTTAAGTTCTTCAAAAGAATAATATTCTAATTTAGAAACAATACCAAACCGATCTCTTAAAGGACTAGATAAATCACCAGCCCTAGTTGTAGCTCCCACTAAAGTAAAAGGTGGCAAATTAATTTTAATGCTTTTGCTTTTACCTTCGGCTCCAATCACTAAATCAATTTCAAAATCTTCCATCGCCGGATATAATATTTCTTCGATATATGATGGCATCCGATGAATTTCATCAATAAATAAAACATCCCCAGGCTCTAAATTAGATAATATGGCTGCCAAATCACCTGTTTTTTCAATTGATGGCCCACTAGCTGTTCTTAAATTAGAACCAAGCTCATTGGCAATTATATGGGCTAAAGTCGTCTTTCCAAGTCCGGGAGGACCATATAATAAAACATGATCTAAAGGCTCATTCCGCATTTTAGCAGCTTTAATAAAAACTCGTAAATTTTCTTTTATCTCTGTTTGGCCAACATATTCATCTAAATATTCCGGCCGAATATTTTTTTCAAATATATCTTCATCTTTTTCTTCTACACTTATTATTCTATCATTCATTTTTAACCTCCTGGACTATTTTAATTATTAAAACTATTTTAGCATTATCTAAAAACAATTGCAAGAGAAAAATCAAACAATTGTTTAAATTATTTTAATAATAATTTTAAGGCATCTTTTACTTCTTCTTCTAAAGGTTTAGAAGCATCTATTAAAGGAATTACTTTTTTAATTTCTGCGGTTTTATAGCCTAAGTTTTCTAAGACGCTAATTAATTCCTCCATACTATCTTCACTATCTTCAAGATCAGTTGAATCAAATACTTTACCTTTTAAATCTAAAATAATTTGGCGAGCTAATTTATCACCTATTTTAGGAAACTTCGTTAAATATAATAAATTTTCTTTATTAATTGCATCTACTATTCCTTTGATAGAACCAGTTGCAAAAATACCACTGGCAACTTTGGGACCCATTCCTTTAACATTAATGAGCTTCATAAATAATTCTTTTTCTTCCATTGATTTAAAACCATATAAAGAATATTCATCTTCTCTTATATGATTATATACATACACTTGATAAGTTTTTCCTACTTCATAACTAAAAGGATTTGGTACATGAATTAAATAGCCAACACCACCTACATCAATCACAATCCCATCAGCCATATTACTAGTAATAACTCCCTTAAAGTAACTATACATAATTCTTCACCATCTTAATTATACAATAATTTTTTTCTTTAGGAAACTTCTTTGGCAAAGAAAAAGTTTCAAGAGAGAAACTTTCTAAAAATTATAAACTAATTAATAACAGCACTAACTAATGCTTTAAAAGTTTTACCCGCGGTGGAACCATTACATGAAGCATCTTGACATCCTTCTAAATAATCTATCCAAACATATATTTTGTAAGTATTAGTTGTATTAGCACTAATTGTAGCACTATCTAAAGTATAATATTGAGCTGGTGTTCCAAGGGAAGCAACTTTTTCAGCTAATTTGCTTTTTAAGTCAATAGTGCTATTTTCTTCATTGGCAAATGTCGGAACAGTATTTAACATTACTTTATCATAAAGAGATTCCTCTTCCTCAACATTTTGTTGTCTAGTAATTTTTACTTTTATTTTTTCATCAGGTATCAAATTAGTATCGTTAAAAGTTGTAAAGATTAATTTATATGGAACTGCGGTATTACCTGTTTGACATCTATTAGTAACGGATACCGTCATTGGAGTCAAATTTTGAACTGCAAAATCATCAATAATAGGATAATTATAATCTCCTAAACTTAATGTACTACTTACGGTATCACTTCCGGCTTCCGTAGTACCATTTAAAACAACATCAAAACATTCGGAAGTTGCTGTAATCGTAGTTTGTGATGCAGAATCAGAAGTAAGACTAGAAGCATAATAGGCATAAGTACTAGTTACTCCTAAGACAATCAAAACGGCAACAAAAACAAATGCTGAAAACAAATAAGCTTTCATGCTATATTTTTCTTTTAAATCATCAGGCAATTCACTTGGTACTTCTTCTTGAAACTCTTTTTCAATATAAGCTTCAAAACCATTTTCATTTTGATTATTATTATCACTCATTATAATCACCTTTATTTTTTATATTATCTACCAATATAATTATAATATAATTATGGCAAATACGCAACATATAAAAAAGGCAGTTTTACACTATTCTTTAAATTCAAAAATATAATCTAAGATTTGAACTTCGTCTCCTCTTTTAGCCCCCATCTTTTCTAATTCATCTTCAACACCCATTCCTCTTAATTTACGGGCAAAACGAAGAACAGCTTCATCTTCATTAAATTTGGTCATATTAAATAATTTTTCGATGGTCTCTCCTTTAATAACCCAAATGTTTCCTTCTTTAGTAATGGTATAAGGCTTTTCCTCTTTAAATTCAAAAACTAAATGGCTTTCTAACTCTGAATCATCATAAATATTTTGATTTGTTATTTTAGTAAGTAAAGTGCCAATATAATTCATAAGTTCAGCAATTCCTGTATTATTAAGAGCACTTATAGGAAAAATAGTTTTATTAGGATAAGCTTTTTGAAAAGATTTTAAATTTTCTAAAGAATCTTCTAAATCCATTTTATTAGCTACAATTATTTCTTCTTTTTGACTCAATTTTTGACTATATTTTTCTATTTCTTTTCTTATTACTTGATAATCATCAATGGGATTTCTTCCTTCACTACCACTCATATCAATAATATGAGCTAATATTTTAGTTCTCATCGCATGACGTAAAAATTTATCGCCTAGGCCAACTCCTTCAGAGGCTCCTTCAATAAGTCCCGGTAAATCAGCAATGACAAAATTTTGATAATTTGGTAATTTTACAACCCCTAAATTAGGTGATAAGGTTGTAAAGTGATAAGCCGCAATTTTAGGTTTAGATGCACTAATTTGAGATAAAAGAGTACTTTTACCAACTGATGGCAACCCAACTAAACCAACATCAGCTAAAACTTTTAATTCACATTTTATTAATCTAATTTCTCCTGGTTCACCTTTTTCACTAAACTTCGGTGCTGGATTATCATGAGTAGCAAAAGCTTTATTTCCTTTACCTCCTCTTCCCCCTTTGCAAACACAAACTGTTTCATCTTCATGGATTAAATCTGCAATAACAAGATTACTATCTAAATCTGTAATGGTTGTTCCCATTGGCACTTTAATAATGATGTCTTCAGCTGAAGCACCATATTTATTGGATCCCTTACCGTGATCTCCTCTTTCTCCTTTAATCGTTTTTAAATATCTTAAATCAATTAATGTTTTTAAACTTTTATCAGCTTTAAAGATAATGTCGCCACCCTTGCCACCATTACCTCCATCAGGTCCCCCCATCGGAACAAATTTTTCACGTCGAAAAGAGGTACAACCATCACCCCCAGAACCCGCGATAACTTTTAAAGTAATTTCATCGACGAACATTTTCATCACCTAGCTTTAATTATACCATTTATCTAGTCAGTTGCATATTGCTTTTTTTTATTAAGTAAGTTATAATTTATATTGTTTTAAATGTCTCCTTAGCTCAGTTGGTAGAGCAACTGACTCTTAATCAGTGGGTCTAGGGTTCGAATCCCTAAGGGGACACCAAATTGATACTAAACTTGAACTATTAAAGTTCGAGTTTTTCATTGCTTTTTTAAAGTTAGTTTCTTAATAGCTTCAGGAATATGTTGCTCTCCTAAACCAGCATTAGGATAATCTTTTATATAAAAGTTGGTTTTGATGAGTCTATCTTCCTCTTCTTTCTTAAAATTAAATGTCCCGTCATCAATAATTAAATAGTTGTCTACTTCGTGGGTACTTAACCATTTTCTTATTTCTTCTTCTCTACTACCCATAATTGGTGTCATATCATAAATCGCAATATTGTATAAATCAAATAATCTTTTAAGTTCAATAGTTCTTTTATTCGTCGGGACAAATATCCCATTTTCCATATAGCCAAATATTCGCCAAGTAGAAGATAAAACAATTAATGCTCCCGTAGATTTTACTATTTCGCTTAGATAAGAAATGCGCTTTTCATCAAGTTCTATCCGTCTTTCATGCGTTATTTGATATTCATCATAAATATTTTTAAAAGTTTCTTGGGTATTTAATACTCCATCAATATCTAAAAAAATTACTTTCATATTTAAAATATATCACCTTAGCAACATTTAAGATTCTATCTTTTATATTCATTAAAATCTAATACTTCTGATTCATCAGGTTTTATATCAAATTCGATTTTTTGGGTTTTAGAAGAACTTTTGCCCGCTTTATCCGTTATTGTATATACAATCCAGTATTGATCAATAAATTCTGATGGCTTCACTTCATGATAAATTTGATGAGTAATTTTATAATCATCGGAATCTTCAATTATTTCTAAATGGCGATAATTAATATCTTTAATACTAGCTACTTTATAAACATTTTCTTTAAATTTAATAATTGGTGTCGCAATATCAATTGGATTATTATGATCATCTACCCATGGGCTTTTTTTAAGACTTGCTACCCAACCTGTTTTATCTTCAAATTCAATATTATACCAATAATAACTTTTATCTTCTAAATAAACATCTAAAACTTTATATATTTCTCCCTTATTAACTTTACCAACTTCTTTTCCTTTCGTTGAATGATTACTTCTTACGCGAATTGGATCTTTATAAGTAATCTCTATATACCATCCTTTTTTGATATCTTCTAATTTTTGATGTTCAATTCCTTTATTTATTAAAAAATATCCACCAACACCCCCAATTACTAATATGAATATTACTATTAAAATCTTCTTCACTACTCCACCTCTAACTAATTATATCATAAAGAGGTCATTTTTTGACATGATAAGATAAATTTCGTTGAATTAAAAGGTAAATTCTCGTAATATAAAAAAGTGATTTTTCATAAGTAAATTCACATTATAGAACCATAAA